>NZ_CP079864.1 GCF_025263485.1 Mycobacterium sp. SMC-2 | reverse complement strand
GCCTCGATCCTGATGAACCGGTCCTTGAGCAGCCAGTGCTTGTAGGCCGGCCGGAACAGGCTGTTGCCGATCCACTGGCCCGGATCCGGGTCGCGGACGTACACGACGAGCCGGGACACGGGGATCTGCAGTTGCAGCCCCGCCATGCCGCCCTGCGTCATGCCCATCGGCGCCCCGAACGACGTGCCCGGCGGGAACTGAGTGATACCCACCAGGCCGCCGTCAAGCGCCACGTCCCAGTAGGCGATCGTCGACGACGGCCGCGGGGCCAGCTTGCGCAGATGCGCGCGGCCGTCATCGCCGATGCGGTACACCTGCTCGAACACCTGGTGCCCGAACTGCAGATGCCGCAACGCCAGCTTCAGGTGCTTCGACCACGAAAACCGGCCGCGGGTGCGCTGTTTGGGCTTCGTCTCATCAGCGCCCGCGATCGGCAGCCCCAGGTTGGTCGCCACGAACTCGGTGACCTCATCAGAGGCCCCGTTCTGGTCGATCCGCCACCCGGTCAGCAGAATCGGCAACGCGATCGCGTAATAGACGCTCGCGATCCGCGAGTCCTCCCGCCACATCCGCGTGTAGGTGCGCACACTGTTGGGCCACAACAGCTCCGGCACCTGCTCGAACTGGTCCCACTGCGAAAACGCCGACAGCATCCCGGGAAACGGGTTAGCGAATCCGGCTTCAGTGATCGGGACCGGTGTCTTAGTCCTAAGTCCCGCCACGCGCCGCGGAAGACGCTTCGCAGGAGGTTTAAGCGGGGCTGTGGCGGGGACATTGCGCGATGTAGGCGCCAAAACATCCCCTCCTGGGTCGATTTTCGGGTCAGAACGGTGCCGTCATAGCGTCAAAATCGTGGTCAAAACCGCCATTTGACGGTGCCGGCTGTTTGTCCATCAGCGGCGGCGGCGCGTTCCTAGGCGGCGTCGTGAAGGTCAGCAGCCCCCAGTGCGCCAACGTTGCGGCCATCAGCTGCACGATCTGGCCACCTGGTTTGCGGTCCCACGCGAAGCGGTCTCCCGGAAGGTCTCGTTTCGCCGCCGATATGACCGCTTCGTTCAACACAGCCTGGTTGGAATGGGTGACCTGAGCTGATTCGACTGCTTCGACGATGCCTTCGCAGGCCAACGCCAGCTCTGCGGTGTTGGTCATCACGGGTTCGATGCCGGCCTCGATCAGATACGGCTTGAGCACGGCGGCCGGCGACCGCGAGTCGATCACCAGCGCCGCAGGATCTGCCTCGGTCACGATGTCGACGAGCTTCTCGACTACCTCGGTCGCCGATGCGACCTGGTTGTAGCCGATCTCAATATGGGCGTGACCGTCGGTCGTGTGCGTCGCTCCCGCGATTGCCCATAATTTCGTTACCGGATCGCGGTCCACCGCAATCACCTGCGGATAGATGTTCACCAGATCCGGCGATCCGTCCCCTAGCGCGTCCCACTTCTCGATCGGGAAGATGTGGACGTCGGTGATGTCCTTCGGCCACCGGCCGACCGAGAGCCGCTCGACCTCCCATTTCGCCAGATCACGCCGGAACGCCGCCAACTCATCTTCGATGTACTCCTCGGTCACCAGGTAGTCCATCGACGGGTTCGCGGCAGCCCAGTTCGCGCGGTCCTCACGCCAAACACGCCGCGCCGCAGGGTCTTCCGGCGGCTCCGGAGCCGACCATTCCAGCCACAACAGCTTCGGATCGTCGCCGGCCAGCGCGCGGGCCCGCAGCGACGCCCACTTGCCGCAGTACTCGTGGGTCTCCTCGTCGGCAGCCGACCCCAGATACCAGATCTGCGGGTTCTTCGCCGTAGTCAGCAGCGGCATGATCGCCGCCTGCGACGCCGGCGACCAGATCATCGCCTCGTCGATCACCAGCCGATCCACCGAGAAGCCGCGGCCACCAGACTTCGTGCGGGTCCGGAACCGGATGATCGACCCGTTCTTCAGCCGAATCGACTCCCGGCCGTTCCCGCGGCGGATCTGGGCGACCTCGTTCTCCAGCAGCGGATGCGACAAGATCAACGCCTCGAGCTTGTCCATCGACTCCATGGCCGTCTGGAACTCGTGCGCCGTGTGCAGGATCGACACGCCCGGCTCGTTGATCATCCAACCGAGCTCGACGACCTCGATGCCGCCGTTCTTGCCGTTCTGCCGGGCCACCAGGACGCCGACCTCGAACGCCAGCCACCGGCCCGCGTCGTCGGTGGCCATGCCCTCGCGGACCACCAGCTCTTGCCACGGAATGTTCTCCCGGCCCGCGATCTTGGCGCACTCGAGCGCATCCAAGCCCGCGGTGTAGTCCCGGGCGATCTCCGGGCGCGGGAAGTGACTAACCCGCGGTGTCTGCTTGCCGCGCGGCTCGGCGGGCCGCGATCTCGTCAGCAATCGTAGTGGCCTTACTGGTCGCAGGAGGATCCGCCGGCGTCCCGGCCGACGTTCCATGCGTCTCGTACGACAAGCCGTTCAAGATCCGGTGCAACGCCGACGCCGCCAGCCGGGCCTCGCTGCGCACCGGATCAGTCGGGTCAGCCCGCAGGATCCGGTCGTACTTGTCGAGCCGATCCGTCAGCCGGCACGCCTCAGCGACGAGCACCTTCGTGTCGACCGGCGTCTCGGGCCGCACCAGCTCGCGCCACAGCGCGGCCGCGCGGCGACCAAGCTTCACTGGCCGAATCGGATCAATCGCCATGACCTGCCAAAATGGTGCGTTTTCCGTCCAGGGGAGAGAAAAAAGCGACGGGCGGCGGTCGCCTCGGCCCCCCTCCCTCTCGATTTTTTCGGCGGGGGGTGGTGGTGGGTTTGCGGGGAGGGCGCGCGGGTGGCTGGATGGTGACCGTGGGGCCGGTGACCGGGCGCCGTGGGACCGGGCTCAATGCGACCATGCCGGTGTTAAGGCCACGCCATGACTCGGTGGCCGAGGTCGGCGCCGGTCTGTTTGTGGCGTGTTTTGCCGGTGAGTGCTGGGCGTAGGTGGTCGCGTGTTCCGTCGCCGCGTTCGCTGTTGCATGGGCCGTGGAGTAGGCGGTCGGCGAGTGTGCCGCCGGCTGATCGTGGTGTGGAGTGGTCGCCGGATAGTCCTTGTGCGAGGTACATGGGTTCGCCGCACCACCAGCAGGGTGTTCCCTCGATGTGTTGCCGTTTGAGGTGTTCAACTTGCTGTTTGTGGCGATGTCCGAGGCCGCGTTGCGTGGTGGTTCTGGTGTGCCGACCAGGCATGGCTAGGGGTGGTCTGGTGGTGTGTCTGGCGTGTCGATGACGACGGTCATGACGAGCGTGTTGTCGCCGCGTTTGTCGACGCTGGCGCGGGCTGGTAGCCGGTTGCTGGTGGTGATCCACTGTGCGAGGTAGTGGATGAACTTCTCGGCCTGGCGCACGGTGAAGTTACGTGTGGCTTGGTGGTAGGGCATGAGCTGGGACAGGATCGGCGGCGGCTCGAATGGTTGGTTCATTCCCAGCACCTGTGGTCGAGTCCGATAGCTTCGATGCCTTGCTTGTACAGCTTGGCGGTGAAGTGGTCTTTGCGGTTGGGGTCTGGTTGCAGCCCGGTCAGCGTGTGTATGGCGCACGCGCAGTGTCCGCAGTGGGCGGTGACCACGATGTATGGGCCGAGGTTGTCGGTGGGTGCTGGGTCGGCCGCGTGGGTGATGGTGTAGCCGTTGGCCTCGAGGACGTGGACGATCGCGGCGCCGACGTCGAGGGCGCGACGGGTGATCTGTTCAGCCAGCTCGGGTGAGTGTCCGACGGTGCTGTGCGAGAGCAGCCGGTAGCGGACAAGTCGGCCGTCGGGCCCGGGGATGGTGAGGTTGTGCAGGTTTTCGCCGATGATCTTGGCGGCGTCATTCCGCGGCATCGGTGCACCTGCAGTTGTTGCGCCGGCATCGGGCGTCTCGCGCGGCCCAGCCTAAGACGAGCATGGTGAGTCCAACGATGAGCGTGGTCATCGGCGGTCAGTCACTGGCCGTCGTCGTCGCCGACGTTGCCTGCTAGTAGGCCACTGGCGGCGAATTGATTGACGGCGTCGTTGATGCCGTCGAGGACGGCTTGTTTGGCGAGCGCGCGGATGTGCTGGGCGACTTGCTGGGCGGTTTCGGTGTCGAGGCGTGCTTCGACGTCGACTTGTATAGCCATTTGCGTGGGCCTTTCAGGGAGACGAGAAAAGCCACTAGGCACGGCTGTGCTAGTGGCTTCTGGTGTGTCACGCTAGCACACCGAAATCACATGGGTGTGTTTTTCGCGGTGTGTGTGCGGTTGTTCCGCCGCACGCCTAGACTTATCGAGTATGTGCGACATATTCGTTGACAGTTACCGAAGATGTATGACATACTCGACGTATGCGCGTTCGGATCACTGCCTCGGCCCGCAAACATGGCATCAACTCAGGCAGGATCCGGGCGGCGATCGCCAACGCGGTTCTTGTCAGCGTCGATGGTGATTACGCGCTCTACATCGGCGTAGACGACCGCGGTGTCGAACTGGAACTCGGGATAGTGCCCGACGACCGGTTCGATGACCAGTTCGCCGTGATCCATTCCATGCCGACCGAGTGGCGGCGCAAGTAACCAAGGGAGTGAACACGATGGGAAAGTTCCCCAAAACGCTGGCCGGCGCGGAGGTCAGCGACATCGACCTCGACGAGGAAGATTTTCGGTTCCACGGCAAGCGGCTCACCGAGAATCGCGCGGAGCTGGCCGCGAAGGTGTTTCGCCGTGCCGACAACCTGATCCCGGGCGGCAAGTCGCTCTCTGGTGAGGGTCAGCATTCGCCGATCGTGCAGACGCGTGTGCCGGTCGAGGTGCGCGCGAAGTTGCAGGCGCTCGCCGCGCGGCGTGGTGTGCGGACGTCGAAACTGCTACGTGAAGCGATCGACCAGTTCCTCGAACACGAGGCCGGATAGCGTGCCGAGAAATATCGCCTTACGTCGGGTCCGGTCCACCGACAGTGGTGATCTTGGCAACCTCCTGTGGATGACTCCCCGGCGCGTATCCAGTCGCCTTCTTGTACGTCGATCGCGCTGCCGTAAGCGTCGGGTACTGCGCGGCGTCCGAGTGGTGATAAACCCACATCGTCGGGTCCGCCGGGCCGCGCCAGAACGTCACCGAATGCGTGCCATCGCGGTAGGTGATTTCACGTCGGATGAAATAGCTCATGCCTTCCTCCGTCGATGCTCGGGGCAGAAGTGCCCTGCTGAACTGACATGCCGATAAAGACTGCGATTCGTCGGGTCATCCGGCTTTCGCCTTTCCGGTTTTTCGGTCCATCGCTCGTTTGACTTTCCGGACGTCAGCCAGCCGATATTCGGGTACATCCTCAGGGCTGTGTCGGTAGAAGCCGCGGCGCCCGTTAGGCCTCACCCACATGGCGGGTTTGAGCTGTTTGTCGCGGATCCAGCGGGCGAAGGTGCGCCAGTGCACGAATTCGCCGAGTTCACCCATGATTCCGGTGGTGTAGCGGTCGGGTGAGTCGGTGCGCTGGTTGCCGATGAGCACGTCGCGGGGAAAGGTCTTGTTGTCGGCGTTGTTGAGCGTGCGGTTGTAGAGCCGTTCGATGTTGTGGGTGGTGCGGCACTGCGGATTCGGGCAGGTGACTTCGATGGCGTCGCGGGGGCGTAGAGGGCGAGGCCGCAGATTTTGCGGTTGATCATGGTGTCGCATTGGCCGCAGAACCGCGGCGCGGGCGGCCGGTTGATCGTCTTCTCGATGTCGCCGATCAGGTGTTTGATCTGGGCGAAGCATTGGCCGGCGTCGGGGCGCGCGGCGAGGGTGTGGACGTTGGCGGCGAGCAGAAGGGCCATGTCGGAGCTGTTCACCCTCGCGACGCCTCCGTGCTCAGCGTTTCGGCGTTGACGTTGATCACTTCGACCCAGCGGGCCAGTGTGGCGTGCAGGTCGTCGAGCAGCTCGGATGGGCTGCCTTTCCACTGTGTTTCGCGGGTGGCGTTGCGATCGGGGCCGAGTCGAACCAGCAGCGGGGTGGTGCGTTCGTTTGAGCGGCGCGCGGATTCACCCAGGCGTGTGCGGCCTAGCTTGGCGTCCTCGAGGTACTCGATGAATCCGGGTGAGCGTTCACCGTTGGGGTGAGCTTGGCCGACCGCGAGCCCTTGTAGCATTTCGTGGAGATCGCCTTGGCAGTCGGTGCACAGGTAGAGATCCGACTTGCGTTGACATGCCTGGCAGTTCGCCATCTGTCAGCAGAACCTTTCATCCGGGACGTACCAGTCGGGCAGGCACAATCGGCGCAGGTAGGCGGCGAAGGGGATAGCGGCGGCGTAGATGGTGCCGGACTCCCAGCGCGTCCCGGTGGAGGCGAAAACGAATTCCGGTTGGTCTTCGATGGTGAGCACGCCGTTGCAGAAGCCGTGGATGAGTTTGTCTTGGAACTCGGGCGTCAGGCCGGTCGCGGTCAGGTGCAGGCCGTCGATGATCTGGGTGGGCCGCACGATGGTCCCGGCGACGTCGTGCACTGGCGGCAACGCGAATTGGTGTTGTTCGACAGTGGCGACGGTGCGGGCGATATGTTGGCGGAAGTCTATGGACCAGACGTTGACGAGGGTCATCGTGAGGCCGCCAACTCTGCCGGCCATTGCACCGCGGCGAGGTTCGCGGTGTGCCGTTCTTTGACGTCGAATGGCATCGGGTCGCCTGCGCGGAACGCTCCGATGGCGGCGAGGACGAGCGCGTCGGCCTGGTCGTGGTCAGCTATGGGTGTGCGTGGCCACCAGGCGCGCACGGTCGTCAAGACCGCGCGTTTGTCGGCGTTGCCGTTGCCTGTCGCCCACAGTGCGCGGGTCTTGGGGGCGACTACCGCGATCGGAATGCCACGGGCCCGCAGCGTCGAATACAGGCCCCACCACAGGCCAGCTCGGTCGTGGTTGGAGGGCATGTTGGAGCCGTACGACGGGCCTTCGATCACGGCGAGGTCGACGCGTTTGGATAGCGGCAGAATTCCAAGTGGCCCTTGGAGATTGTCGTCGAGCCAGGCGATGACTGCGCGGCATTGGCTCACGATGCGGTCGGAGCGGTGGCCGTAAGTCTTGCCATTCGGTGTGCCGTGGCCGAGCGAGTGAAGTCTGGACGGGTGGCCGTCGCACAAGACTGCGATGCCGGTGCTGGTCAGCGACGGGTCGATGCCGGCGACGATCATGCGTCGCAGCTCGGGTCGTAGTGCGGTGGGTGGCATCCGGTCGCGACGTCGTAGGTTCCGCAGTTCTCGCACCGCCAGCCGTAATCGGTGTCCACCACGGCGCCTTTATCGCAGAGTGGGCATCGCTTCTCGGTTGCGGCGATGAACGCGGTGACTGCCTGGGCGAAGGTGTCCCAGCACTCGCCGACTGAGTCGTCCGAGAAGCCTGCCGTATAGTCCAGGTACCAAGCGCCGGCGCCGACGTCGTCGGTCTTGTGGATCCGGAATCGGTCGCTCACGCGCACTCTCCTCGGTGGTATTGCCAGCAGCGGCGGCAGCAGGGCGGATCTTCACGTTGAGCGCGGCGCGCGCATGAGGCGTGCATCAGTTCGTCGTCGAAGTAGTCGACGTCGTCGCCCTGGCGGATCCGGTTGTCGCCGTAGTCGCAGTCATCGCTTGCGCAGCGGCCGTCGAATCGGGCGGCGAATGTGCTCATGCGATCACGGACCAGTCGTGTTTGGTGCAGCGCGTCACGCCGTTGTCGACGTCGACCATGCCGCGGTCGTCGCAGTGCGGGCATTGGCGGATGCGTGCCCAGAATTCGGCGCGTAGTCGGGCTGTTCGGTCGGCGTGTTGGTCGTTCCAGCTGGCGCGGCGGCGGCGGTAGCCGGCGCAGGCGCCGCAGGCCGGGGGGTTCGGGTCGTTGCGGTGTGCTGGGCAGCTTTCGGGTGGGGGCTCGTTCGGGTCGGTTCCGCGTGGTTCGTCGGCGTTGGGATTTTCGGCGGGCAGCTCCCCAACTTGAGAACTACCCAAGGTGAGTGATCCAGATCCAGATCCATATCCCTGGGGTTCGCGAAGGGTTTCGGAACGGTTTAACGGTTCCGAAACGGTTGCGGGAATCGTTCCGGAAGGGTTCTGTTCGGTTTCGGAACCGTTGAACGGTTCAGGAACGGTTTCCGGTTCGATCTGGTCCGCGATCCGATCAGCCTCAGCCTTCCGGAGGCGCCGCAATTCCCGCGCCAGCTCGCGCCGGATCTTCTCGGACGCAACCATTCCGGCACACCGCAACGCGTTCTTGAGGATGTTCGGATACCGCACCACGTCGCAGTGCCGCATATACGAGCGGATGAACAGCTCGTCGGTGTCCTCGTCGACGAACACGAACCGGTGCTGCTCGAGCACCTTCAGGTCCGCGGTGAAGTCCTCGGCGGTGAAGGTGTCGCAGCCCTTGGTCCACTTGGCGACCTGCAGCGGCTGGACTCCGGCCCGGTCGAGTTCCTTCTGGCTGATCAGCTGGGCGTAGGTCGCCTGGGCGGTGCGCGGGAGCGCCCGGAATTCCTTGTCCCGCCAGATCGATTCCTTGAGGACGCCGGCCGCGTTAGCCATCGAGTAGTGCCTCCGCTTCTGCGATGACGGCGTCGGCGCGCTGCCGTGCCGATTCGGTGGTGTTCTTCCAGCCGGAGCCGACCAGATAAAGGCAGCCGGCGTGTTCTACGGCGCACGCGGGGTCTCCGCAGTGCGGATCGACGCCATGGCGGCACGCTGGCGATGGGGCGCGTCCCAGAACGTGGTCGAGAACGTCGCCGCCGCACCACTGTTTGGCGAATTCGAGGGCGTCCGCTTCGTGATCGCGGATCTCCTCGGCGGTCCAGCGGGTGGTGAGAAGTGGCGGCGCTGCCGGGGCGCGTTTTCTGCCGTGCTGACGATCTCGTGGGCTCGGTCTTGCAGCTGGCGTATCCGTTTCCAGCAGCAGCCGCAGAAGTAGGCCCAGCGGTCGTCGAGGCCGCGTTTGCGCCGGGCCGTGTCGACGAGGTAAAGCAACGTGTCTTGGGTCAGTCCGGCGCGAATGAACGTCACTACGCTCGACGGCCAATCGTTCGGGATCCAGTACGGTTTCCACGCGTCGTAGACAGCGTCGAGGATGCGTTCGATGGCATCATCTTCGGCCGCGATCTCGTCGGCGGCCTGACGCATCGCTGCGGCCCAGCGCATGGCGTCTCCGGCGACGTCAGTGACGAGCGCGGCATCGGCCGGCACCGAGGACTTCCCGCTGTTGCAGTCGCTGCAAGCAGTGACGAGGTTGGTGGACTCGTCGCTGCCGCCCAGGGCTTCTGGGATGACGTGGTCGACCGTCAGCTTGACGTCCGGTGCGGTTGCTCCGCAGTAGCGGCAGGCGTGGTTGTCGCGACGCAGGATCTCGAATCGAAGTCGTTTCGATACGGCCATCAGCTGGCGCTCTCCTCCTCGCGTGGCGTTGCGGTGCAGTCGGCGCGGTGCTTGTTGTGCACGGCGTGGTAGTAGCCGCAGCCCACGCAGAAGCCCCGGCGGTCGGTCGCGGCGGCGAACACCTGCGCCCAACGATCACGCGGCTTCGACTCCTTGCTCATATGGGTGCCTCGAAATTGAGCTGGTCTTGTTGGGTCCACGCGAGCGATGAGCTATCGAGCCGCCATGTCACCAGGCAACAGCCGAACGGCGGCCGCTCGTTAGGGCCGATAGCGGCGCGGCCGGGGGCGATGAAACGCATTCGACCGGGCAGGAACAGAACGGAGAGCGGCGATCCGGGCCGGTCGCGATACGGTTCGACCATCTGCTGCCACCAGCCCTGCTCGGTCCTGTTGGCCGGCAACAGCATCGCGACGCCGTCGGTTCGCTCGTGTTCGCGCCATGCTTTTTCGACCCAGTGACCGATGCGTGAATACGGCGGGTTGCACCAGACACGTTCGCCGGCCCAGGACTGTGCGAGCCCGTTGTCGGAGTGGATGAAGTAGCGGGCGCATTTGGCGTTATGGGCTGCGGCGGCGACGTCGAGGGTGAACGGGCCAAGTGATTTGTCGAAGCGCGCGAAGTCCTCGGGGGTGGTGGCGCGGTCGTCGATCGCATCGTCGGCGCCGCCGCGTGCCGCCAGCTGCTGACGGTGGTTACGAGCTTGAAACCGAACGAGGCTCATGCGTCTGCGAATAGTCCGATGATGCGGGCTGCGGCGGTGGTGACGTCTTGGATCGTTGGGAGGGCGTCGAGCATCCGCTGCTGCAGCTCGGCCGGCGGGACGACCTGCAGGTGCAGCGCGGTTCGGTCAGCCTCCGCGTCGTATTCGGCTGCGACGGCCCGGTAGAACGCGCCGAACTGGTCGGGGCCGACGATGTTGTCGGGATCGAATTGGCGATGGTCGCCGCGGTAGTGCAGCTGGTCAGCCATCAGCAGCGGCACCCGTCGTCGGGGTCGGACGTGCGCGCGTCGATGACGGCTTGGCGGACGAAACAGTCCTTGGCTTCCAACAGTTTCCGCAGGCCGGTGGTCAGCTCCGGGCCGTCGTCCAGGTGGTCGGCCATGCGTTGAGCCAGTGCAGCGGGGAAACCGCTGACGTCCCACAAGTGCTGCGGCAGGTGGTCGTAGGCGAACAGGTCGAGCAGGTGCTGTGTCGCCGGGTGCCGGTTGCATTCGTTGGTGGCCATGCGGCTACTCGCCTTCGATGCCGTTGTGGCTGAATTCGGGGTCGAATTCGTTGAGGCCGTCACCGTTGTCGGCGTCGTGGTCCTGGTGCTCGTCGTCGACGGCATCGGGATTCACGTCGCCAGCTTCGTCGAACAGGCCGGGCTGGTCGTCGTCGGTGCTGGGTGGCTGCTTGCCCGCTTCCCAGCACGCCTGAATCGTGAGGGTGCGGGTGTAGCGCATTTCGCCGTCTTTGCGTTCGATCGGGCCGTGTTCGGCGGTGCAGCGGGCCCGCACGATGTAGGTGCGGACTTCACCGACAGCGGGGGTTCTTCCATCGCGCACGGGGTGCTGCCGAAACCCAGGTAGGCGGCGGGGGTGTCGAGCAGGTCGTCGGGGATGTTGTCGAGCGCGTTGGTGGAGGGCAGGTCTTGGGGCTTGTCGGTCACGAGCATGGGGGTGGGTTCCTTTCGGTGCGTGGGCTATTGGGGTTTGGTCGGGCCGCGCAGGTCAGGCCTCTCCCGCTAGGAGTTGGACGGGGTCGTGGGTCTGCCTTGGCGGAGTACGGAACGCGTTGACGCGGCCCGAGGTCTGCGCTCACTGCTGCGCGTCTTGCGCCTGCGCGGTTTCGAGGACGTCGATGAGCACGTGGGCTTCGGCTTTCGATAGGTCTTTGTTGGAGCCGACCAGGCGGCCGATGTTCACGTTCACCCATTGGAACCAGTCGGCGCGGCCTTCGTCGGTGTCGGCGTAGCCCTCACGCTGGCGTAGGATCGAGAGCTTCTGCAGCTGTGCTTTGGTGATGCCTTCGTCGGCGCTCGGCTCAGGCTGGGCCTGGGCTTCGTCGCCGAGCAGGTCATCCTGCTGCGGCTCGTCTGCCTGCGCCGTGTCCGCTTTTCCGGCCTCGTTCGAGTGGGGCTCAGGTTCGTCGTCGAGCAGCTCGTCGACGTCGTTGACCACCGCGGCCGCTGGCTTGGTCTCTGCCTTGGTGGCGGCGACCTTGCGTGGCTGTCGGCGGCGTTGCGCGGTCGTTCCGGCGGCGCGTGGCAGCGCGGGCCGCATGTCCTCGGGCAGCTCGTCGAGCGCGGCCATGTCGCCGCCTTCGATGACCACCGCGTCGATCAGGTCCTCGGCGATCGACGCGCCGGCCAGCACTTCGGGGAACATGCGCCGGCACATCCGCGATGACGCGCGAGCGACGAGCTTGTCGGCAGGGTAGCCGCCCAGGTCGATCTTGGCTTTGCGGGCGTTCTCCTCGGTGAAGGTGAAGGTCTGCCATTTGGATTCGTCGTCGACGTGTTCGCGGCGGCGGCCCTTGATCACCGCGCGGCTGTCGGTGGTCTCGACGAACTTGATTTCGTGGCCGGCTTCGATGATGCGGCGGCGCATCAGCTCTGCGGAGTAGCCGACTTTGCCGTTGATGACGTGCATGTGGCCGAGGCCGTCGAGAGGGTCGATGGCCATCTCGAAGCTGCGCATCATCGCGGCGGCGACTTCAGCGGGCTTGCCCTGCATGGATTTCGGTACGAACGTGGTCTTGGCGAGCACGTTGGCGACCTGCTCGGTCTTGATGAACAGATCCAGCCATTCACGGAGGCGTTCACCTTTGCTGATCTGGCCGGCGGGGACGCGTGCCAAGGTGCCGTCCCATGGTGCGGGTTGCTGGCTGGCGAACAGCTCGCGGGGGACGTCGTTGCGTGTGGCGAGTTCGGTCATCTCGTGATCTCCTCGATTTGTACGATGGGCTGGCAGCCGTATTCGCTTGCTTCTCTTGATCGTCTGGCGACGTCGGCGATCAACTGCGCTTCGTCAAAGCTGAGCGCCATGTCGAATGTTGTTTCGTCGTCGCATCCAGAAACGGTGATGCGGTGGGTCATCTCAGGCATCTATATCGACGTCCTCGAAGACGATGCGGGCGGTGGATGGGTTGGGGTCGTCGGGTTCTAGTGCTGCGCCGACGAGGTCGCGGGAGCTGTTGACGATGTCCCGCATCGCTGCGGCGATCCGGAAGGACTTCATCTGTTCGGGGCCGCTCGTGCAAGGAATGAGTTGCGCGTCATCGGAACTGATGAGGATTGCGCCGCAGCCTTCGACCTCGATCATGGGTTGTTCTTTGCCGTCGGTGTCGAGGTAGAAGTCGGCGTAGCGGTATGCCGCCAGCTGCAACGCGGTTTCGCCGAAGATGCCTTTCTCGTTGGTTTTCGCGTCCAGCAGCAGCCGTCGGCGCTGCTTCTGGTGGGTGACCTCGGCGACGAGGTCGAGGGTGCCGGCGTAGCCGTACCGGTAGGAGACGATGGTGGCTTCGACGAGGATCGGATCGACCTCGAACTTGTCGAGGAACCTGACGTATGCCTCGACGTGGCCGCGGAGTTCGTCCGGAATTCCTTGGATCTGTTCGCCTTTCACCAACCGCTCGGCGTAGCCGTGGACTTCGGTGCCGCGTTTCTTCGCTTTGTCGGTGACCGCGTAACGGGCACCTTGAAGCTGCTTGAGTCGCGCGGACGGCTGCAGTTCGGTCAGCTGATCCCAGTTGTCGACGGCGTACTCGGCGGTGGCGTTGGCCGCCCAGTTGATCAGCGCGGGTTTAGGTACGCCGTCGCCGAGCATCGTTGTGACACCGGGGATTCGGTGGCCATTGGCATCTTTGTAGTAGTGGCCTTCGGCGGTCTCGATCCGGCGCACCGGGCCGGTGAATTTGGCGCTCATGCCGCTCCGATCGTGATGGCGTAGGTCTCCCAACTGGCCGGGCAGTACTGACGGGCTTTGTCGAAGTGGCCGGCGATCTTCCCGACCGGGGTGCGGTGCACGCGGGTCCAGCAGACGGGACAGAGACGGCGGACGTGGCGGCTCATGCGGCGACCGTCCCGACGAGCCCCTTGGCCCGCTGCAGCAACGTCTTGGCGTCGTCGACGGTGGTGGAGGGTGGTCGTTGTATTCGACGATGCTGTGGCCGTGGAAGCGGCCGGGCAGCGCGTAGCGGGCGCAGGCGAGCGCGGCGTCGCGGATCTGCTCGGTGCGTGACGCTGCGGTGATCGCGGCGACGATGCAGAAGCATCCCCAGTTGCCGATGCGCTCGATGGCGTTGCCTTTGGGTAGGTGCGGGCCGACGAGCGTCCGGGCGGCCTCGAGCGCCTCGATGATCTCGATCGGCTCCGGCGGCACCAGCGCGGGCGCCGCGTACAACAGGTTCTTCATCGGGCCACCGACCCGAGTAGCGCGTATCCGAAGATCAGCCCGAACACGACGACCCAGAACGCCCACGGGCCAAGCCACGAGTCGTTCATGCTGCGGCCGCTGCGATATCAGCGCGCCACGCAGCCAGCTCGCCGGCCACCTGGTCCGGGAAGTCTCTGCGGACCAGGAACAGTGCGATGTCCAGCGTGGTCGACAGGATCGACGGGAACGCTTCAACGGCGTGGCCAGTGACGACACGTTGGGCGTAGATGCGGTCACACATGTCGATGAAGCGGTGCATGTCGGCGTCGAACAATGCTTGGTCGTCGCCCGCTCGGCGTTGCCGCCATTTCCGCAGGATTCGTTTGGGGCCGGTTAGAATCGGTGCACTCACAGGGATTGGGTTCCTTTCCGTGGGTTTGGCCCGTGCCGGCTCTCCTCCGGCGCGGGCCGCTTACTTAGCGGGGTGCTTGGGGGAACGGTCTGCGGGGCAGTCCCAGACGTGGAAGCCGGGAACCGGGGGATTGCAGTTGCAGACCGGCGGCAGGCCGAGCGCCAACGAGTTCTGCTGCTGCAGCAGGTTCCGGATGTCTTCGAGCTGCGCGCGGATCACGCCGAGGTGATCAGACATCTCGTCGAGCAACGTCAGCTCGGCGTCCGGGCGCCGGCGGCGCTCCTCCCAGATCGCGTCAGCGGCCGGATAGGCGATGTGCGCGAGGGCGTCGAAGCCAGCGGCGGCGAGCGTGCGGAGCGCGTTGATCACGACACCGCTCCGCTCACGAGCGCGAGGGCACGCTCCACCGGCGACAGCGCGCCCAGGTGGCAGGCCCGGCACAGGCAGTCATTCGGAAACGACGGCGTCCGGAACGGTTTCGAGCAGCGGTCACAGATCCCCGAGAACGTCTTGACGACCGTGACGGGGGCGGTCACCGCGCACCGCCTTGGGCGTGGCCGGGCCCGACTTCCCCAGCCGGGCCCGGCCGTTCTCCTACGCTCTGGTTGTCCAGACCGAGAGAAGGAGAAGCATCTTGACTGTTCCCACCCCCGACGAGGCCCGACAGGGAATGCGGGCCCTCTTGAACCACGTTCCGGAGACGATGCCGGCGACTCACAGCGTCTTGTATCTGCTTGAGTCCCTGCGCTCCGTCCGTGGTGACGAAGGTGATATATCCATCGAGAAACTCCACCAAGTTGTGAGCAAGTTCGCGGCGACGTTCTCCATCTGCGTCCAGACCTTGGAGAACCGGATCGAGCGACTCGAAGGACGTCCCGGAATCAATGACTCCACCTGGGAGGCGATCATGGTCGAGTTCGGCTTGCTGAGCGGCTAGCTCCTCGCGGACGATCTCGCGCACACGCTCCTCCGTGAGGTACGCGAGGCCGGGGAAGTTGTAGGAGCCGCTCACGACGCGGCCTCGGCGAACGCTTCGACGTCGGCCTTATTGATTCGGTAGCTACGGCCGCCCGGGACGCGGACCGCAGGCAACTTTCCCTCGCGGATCCACCGCTGCACAGTGCGGTCGGTGGTGCGGTAGTGGGCTGCTACTTCGGCGACGGTAAGGAACGGGTTGGGGTTGGCAAGGTCGGGCCGATTAACATCGGGTGAGCCGATATCCATAGGCTAGAAGGTATCGGTTTAGCCGATATTGTGTCAACGTTCTCATACGGCATGTCGCAAAGCGACGTTTATGTCCTATAGTCATGCCTATGAGCATCACGGTTACTACCGAGGTCGACCCGAAGAAGCGGGCGACCAGCTTGATTGGAGAACGGGTGCACACGTTGATGTGGCGCGCCGGCCGTACGCAAAAGCAGCTCGCCGCGATCCTCGAAGTGGGCCAGGGATCAGTGTCGGATCGACTCCGAGGCAAGACGGAATGGTCGGCGATCGACATCGCCGTGACGGCCGCATGGCTAGGAGTGCGACCCGAAGACCTCATGCCCGAAGTCGAGCTGTTCCCCGGCGACGGTGACGACGGCGGTGCGGCTGGTGCCCCCACCAGGACTCGAACCTGGGACCTGCGGATTAATAGTCGGATTAAAGCAGCATGAGTTACGGAAAATTAGCCCTGACAGCAAACTCTAAGCGTGCCGCGACATAACTGTGATGGAAACGGTATCTGAGTTGAGACGAACTGGTGATTTAGTGTGCGCCGTGACAATTACACATCCGTTAATAGAGGCCTGGCAGCTCTGGCAGCTTGCAGCACGCAGGGCAGATGTGACAGTCAACGAACGGATACGGGTTGTCTCCTTATTCGCTGAAGAAACGGGCTGCTCTCCGGTTGCCGCCCAGCCAATTGACATTATTGGCTGGCTGGCGCGTCACAGTGAATGGTCGCCAGCAACTGCAGCAACTTACCACAGTTATTTGCGGGCATGGTTCAAATGGCTTTGCATAATGGACCACCGCGCCGATGACCCGATGGTCAAATTAGCGTCCCCACGATACCCGGACCGGGTGCCACGCCCTGTCACCGACGACGACCTCGTGCGCCTCCTCGTCACGCCGATGCACCACCGCACCCGCGTGATGATCCTCCTCGCGGCACTCGGCGGCCTGCGCGTCGCGGAGATCTCCCGGGTGCGCGGCGAGGATATCGACCTCTCAAAGCCCGCGATCCACGTTCTAGGTAAGGGGAAGCGCAGTGCGTGGCTGCCGCTGCACACTCTGCTGGTCGACGCCGCGCTGACGATGCCGACCCGGGGTTGGTGGTTCCCTGCGAACTCGCGCCGCCCGGGCGACCATGTGCACTCGAAGTCGGTCAGCGACATCATCGGCAACGCGATGCGCCGCGCTGGTGCGCGCGGTACCCCGCATGGACTGCGGCACTGGTACGGCACAACACTTCTCGACGACGGAGCTGACCTACGCACGGTGCAAGAACTGCTGCGTCACCGTTCCTTGGCGACCACGCAGATCTACACGCGGGTGACCGACGAACGCCGTAGCGAAGCGGTCGGGCGCCTCGACCCCTTCCGCGGCGCGGCGTAGTTACTCGCGCGTACAACAGGAAGGAAATACGATCCCGCCATGAAGACCCACGCAATCATCCTGACCGGCGTAATAGCCTTGGCAGGAGTGCCATTGACGACAGGCTGCGGCGGCGGCGCTCGCGCCGACAACCAGGCAGACGGCCAATACCTGGAAGACCTTGACGCCAGAGGTGTGCCCACCGGGGTTACCAACGGTGCACCCCTGAATTAGGGCACGCCGTTTGCAAGGACCTCGACGCTGGATCAGACGCCGGGAGCAAAGTGTTGCAGGTCGCCAACTTTCAGCTCGGCCATAAGCCTCAGTTCACCGTCATGCAAGCCGAGGAAGTCGTCTACTGGGCAGTCACCGACCTCTGTCCCACGCATTCGTCCCAGTTAAGGGAGTCGTGGCGCGATGGAAACTGAGGAGACCGCGGCGTGGGATGACGACGGCGCTGGCGGCGCGGAGACAACGATCGTGCCGCCGGCCGCGACGGAAGCGGCGCCCGAGTTGGCGTGGTCGCTCGACGACGGCTTAGACGAAGACGACGACGAGCAGCAGCGGTACTCGTGGGGAGACGTTGCCGAACGCGCTAGCATCGTCTTGCTGATTGCCGTCGCTATCGCCATCAGCATCGGCCTTCTCACGTGGTTCGGCTTCTGGATCTACGGCCAGGTGAAACCTGTACCAATGCCGCCGGGGCTTCAGCCCCCGGTGCAGCGGCGACGATGCCCGCTGCGGCGCTTCCACCGGTGGCGCCGGCGCCAGACGTACCCCTCGTTGCGCGCCGGGACACAACAGTGATCCCGGCTGCCTGCCGGTTGTGGCCGCGCCCGCGCCCGCGCCGTCAACGGTGACGGTCACACCGCCAGCGCCCCCGCCGCCGACGGTGACCGTGCAAGCCGCGCCGCCAGCTGCCCCCGTAGCCGCGCCGCCGCCAGACGCCGACCAGATCTTCCGCCAAGGAACACTCGGCATCCCCGGCATACGGATCATCAACTGGGACGTCGCCGAAGCCGGAGCCCGCAGCATCTGCAGCGGTTTCGCCCACGGCATGACCCGCGCCCAGGTCATCGACGCAGTGCAACGTAACGACCCCACCTTCACCCCGGCGCAAACATCGGGGATGGTCAACGTCGCGTTGGCCGCCTACTGCCCACAATACGAAGGGAACTGAGCCAGTGCGACGTATCGCGGTAGGTCTTGCGTTGGCGGTCTGCGCCGTAGCGGGGCTGGTGTCACCGGCCTGGTGTGGATCGAGTTGCGCCACACCGCGCGGCCATGAGCGCGGCGCTGTACGTCATCGTGTGGTCGACGGCGTTCCAGCTCGCGTGGCTGGTCCTGACCGCCGTCGCCGTGCTGGCCTGGCAGCGCGACGACACCCCCGAGGTCGACATATTCGATAGCTGCTGGTGATCTAAAACCAGCCCAGCAGCGTCGCCAGGATCGCCGCCATAATCGCGGCGGCAACGATCCATCCGGCCACCACGATCGCGGTGGCGTGCTCAGCCGCCCTCACCGACGGCGCACCTACCGGCCCGTCTTGCCTTCGGCGACGCGACGCTCCAGCGCAGTCAAGTCCTTGCGCAGGCCGCGCACATCGCCGGACAGGCCGCTGATGTCGGCCCGCACCAGGCGCACGTCGTCGCCGAGGTCGCTGACCATCCGCAACGCGGCGGTGAGATCGTCGCGCAGGTTGGTGGTGTGCCCGTTGGTGACCTGGTTCTTGATCTCGCCGAGCAGCTGTTGGCGCTCTTCGAGTAGCTGCTGGTTGAAGTCGACCAGCGTGGTGCTCTCGGTTTGGTGTTTGGTGGCCGCGCTCGTCGAGCGGGCGGTGACGTGGGCGATGAGTGTCGCACCGGCTACCGACGCGATCGGGGAGATGGTGGCGGCCGCGAGTTGCCAGTTCACGAGCCGTGTCCGATCCGATCCTTGGCGACCACGGTCGGTACGTTGCTTGCGGTGCCGTTGTCGCGGCCGGGCCCGATGCACGCGCATGCGACCGACTTGAGCAGCGAAGCGAACGCGCCCAGGGCGGCCGCCGAGGCCAGCAAATACCAGGGCACGTCACTGAGGTAGTGGGCGTGCGCGGCGCCGAGCACGGTGCCGGCGCCGATCGCGGCCGCGCCGGTGGCGTTCTCGCCGGCGTGCCAGACCCATGTCCAGCCGGGCCGCTTCCAATTGATGACCAATGCAACGCCTTTCGTGAATGTAGGTCCGGGGCCGCAATGCTGCGGCCCTGGACCTACGCGGGAAGATCACGCGGACAGGAAAGCCTGGGTGTCCTTGAGTGCCTTGTCGATGGTCTCGAGAACCGTCTTGACCTTGGCGGGCTCGCCGGGGATCTCCTCGGCGAGGGCCACCAGGGCGTCGAGCTCGGTGATCGCGGTCTCGACGGTCTGCTTGAGCTGGGTCGGGTCGATGTTGGGCATGATGGTGTTTCCTTTCGAGGGTGTTATGCCCGTGCGGGCGTGAGGGTGGCGATCGACTGCAGGAAACCCACGGCGTCAGCGACGAGATTCCTGTAGCCCGGGATCTCTCCCAGGTAAGAGATGTGCGGCGCGGTGGGCCCTCCCGGCGCGGCCAGGAACTGCAGGCCGAGCACCGCCGCGGCGACGTCGGCGTCCACCCCGGTCGCGGTGCTCAGGTCGCTGACCCCGATCAGGTCAGTCAGGAACGAGATCCCCGCCATGACACCCATGTCGAGCAGCCCCTGCATCCCGCCGGCCAGCCCCTTGAGCAGACCTGAGTCCGCGACGATCTGCTCCAGGTCTTTGACCATGTCCTGCAGGAACAGCACGCCGTTGTTCATCTGCGCTTGCGTGGCCGTGGTGTAGACGTCGGTCATGATCTTGCCGACCGCGCCGACGGGCACCATCGCATACATGTCGTTGCCGGCGTCGCCGCCGGCCTTGGAGTGCACGTAGTCGGCCCATACGGTGCGGCCGTTGATCGTCGGCAGGGACGGCATGTTGACGTTGGAGATGCCGCGCCAGCGCGCGCCGGGGTTGCCGATGCCGGGTGCGACCGCGCCGGCCATGCGTCGCGGGTTGCCGAAGGTGATGCCGCCGATGAAGTTCGGCGCGAACTGTTCGAGCTGGCCGCCGGGCGCTAACGCCATCTGCACCATCGCGGCCAGCTCGCCGCCCTGGCTGTAGCCGATGACGCTCCAGGTGCGGTTGGGGTTGTCGGCCAGCCAGTTTCCGGTCCAGTCGAAACCGTCGTCGATGGACTGCTGGTAGCTCGGTGCGTTGGCCGCGCCGCCGATGAACCCGAACGTCGCCGGGTACGGGCACGGGACTTCTTCACACAAGGTGTCGTCGACGTACTGGGCGAGCCCGTTGACGACGTCGGAGGGGTACTGGACCAGCCCGGCGCCCCAGGTGCCGTTGTAGGTGATGATGGCGTGGCGGACCAGCTTCACGCCCGCGATGTTCGCGGCGAGCGACGCCCACGAAGCGCTCACGCCGGGGGCTGCTTCGGGTTGGGGAACGCCGTGGTGGGCCGCCCGGCCGCGCGGCGCTGCTCGATGACGAACTCCATCAGCTCGTGCAGGATGAACCGAGGGTCGCGCACGATGCCGTCGGAGAACTTCCACGTCCACGAGATTTGGTCGCCGATGGGGACGATCTGCTCGAACGCGTCGAAGTGGCCGGCGTATTCGACGCCGTTGTGCTCGCTGGCCCATTCCTGTTTGTCGGGGTTGCCGACGATGGCGTCGGGGCCTTGCGGGTAGCGCGAGCACACGATCCGCCACATTTCCGGGTCGCCGTCGGCGTTGACGCCGGAGATGTCGGCCTGCAAGCTGTTGGGGTCGGCCATGATCGGTTTCCTTTCAGGCGATCGGGTTTGAGTAGCCGGGCAGTTTGAGCGCTTCGCCGATCACGCCGAGCGCTTCGACCGGGGTGTTGTTATTCAGGAACGGGTAGCGGGAAAACCACTGGTCCCACAGGGTGCTGACTTGGCCGGCCTGGTCGGCTGGCTTCGGGATCGCCGGATTCGGCGGTGATGCGGGGGCTGGTACGGGCGGTTGAGTCACGGCTGCTCCTGTGAATAGTTGGGCGAGCTGATCTGGTGTGCCTTTGAAGGCGTTGCAGTCCACCGACAGCCCGGCGATGTTGGCCCGGTCGGTGAACTGCCAACACGTCGGGGTGACGCCGCCGTAGGCGTTCCAGCCGGAGCCTCCGTCGCCGCCGCAGTTGGCGTAAATCTGTGACGCATAACCAGATCCGCCCGGGTAAGCCGAGGAGACCAGCGCGCCGGCCTGGGTGAGGTCGCCGCCCCCGACCTCGTCGTAATACCAGCGCGGGCAGTAACCGACACCCACGTTGACGCCAGCAGCGTTGAAGCCGTTCGCCACGGCGTAGTAGTTGGCCAGGTCACCGCCGTTGGCTTCCCAGTCGAACATCGCGTTGGGCAGCCCACCAGCGCCCAGATAGGTCTGCGCCTGCGAGCCGGGGCTGTTGGTGGTCACATAGTGATAGCCCAAGCACGGGATACCCGCGGCCTGACAGGCTTCGAGGACCACCGGCCAGAACGGATCCTCGTAGTAGTCGCCCTCGGAGACCTTGTGGCACATGCCCGAGAACCCTTGCGCCGCCAGCTGGTTGACGAAGTCGATCGCGTCCTGGTCGGTGTTCCAGTTGTTGTTCGAGCAATCCGGGTAGAACAGGGTGCCCGCGGGCGCGTCGGCCTTCGCCAGCGGGGCCGACAGCGTCAGGCGACGGCCAACGCCGGGCGCTTCAGCCCAGTGGCTTATGTGCGCGAGCCGCGGCGTGTAGCGCAGATGGCTGTCGCGTTCGCGGCGCACCTCCCACACCATGCGCGCAGCGCCCGTGGCCGGATGCGGGCGCACCACAGCGGCCGCGACCGCCCCGGGCTGGTAACGGACTTCGCCGACAAGATCAGGTTCGCCGGTGGGTTTCATGCTGGATTCCTTTGCGCGAGTGGGATTTTGAAACTGATTTGCCCGTAACGGATTTACGGGCGGTTAGGACAGAACGAGTCCAGCGCCGGCCCAGTCGGTGCCGGTCGCGGCTGCGAATGTGGCCGATGCTGCGGCGTCTGAGATGACCAGGCCGGTGTAACTACCCTCGGCGCCGTTGTAGCGTGTGTTGCCGCCGCTGGGTGAGCTGAATACGCCGCCGCCGACGTTGGCGCCGCACCCGAAGCCATGCAGGATCAGTTGCCCCGCGGCGCAAGTCAGTGCCTGCGAGGCGTTGCCTGATCCGTATGCTTCGACCGGGGTGCCGATACTGGTGACGTTGTTGTAGGACACCGAGTTGCCGACGAAGTAGGTGCCACCGTTCATCGACACTGCAAGGGTCTGGGCGCCTCCCGTCACCGATGGCAGGTAGAACACGCTCAGCGCGCCCAGGCCGGAGTTGTTGTTGAAGTAGTACGGGCCCAGCAGTGTCATCGCGTGGCCGCCGTAGGTGGCCGACGTGGCGGCTTTACCGGAGTCGCAGGCAACCAGCCCGAACACCCACGCGCCGGCCTTGGCGTTGTGCGACCAGGAGCCCGACGTGGAGAGGCTGGCCTTACCGGCGCCCAACGCGTCGAAAGACGGCGCCACAGTGGGGGCCTGATGCGCCAGCAGGAGGTTCCGCGCGGCGAACACTAGTAGGTGAAGCCCTGCACGAAAGAGCCGAACCAGTCGGTGCCATCGCTGATGAACGTGAGAATGTCCATCTGGCCGGCGCGGGGGGTGATCGTCGGCGCGGTCCCCCCGGCCCACTTCACACCGGTGAACGTGGCCGAACCCGCGCCGGTCGTGGACGGCTGCTTGAGCAACAGCACAAATGACAGCCCGGCGCCGACCGCAGGCATCGTGAACGTGCACGCCGTCGACGCGGTCAGCGTCGCGGTGAGCACCGTGCCGGACGCGATGTCCAGCGTGTACGCCGAGGACACGACGCCGATCGCCGTCACGCCTTCGGTGTAGCCGTCGATGGTCGGCGCGGATAGCGTTTTGCCGGAAAGGGTTTGGGTGTCGGTGGTGCCGACCACAGCCCCGCCCGGCGCGGCGACGGTCGTCATCGCCGCGGCCCCGTTGCCCACCACAAGCCCCGACAGCGACGCCGCCCCGGTACCCCCGTTCGCGACTGGGAGGACCCCCTGCGCCTGTTCGGGCAGGTTGACTTTCGTGCCGGTCATCAGAACCAGTAGGTGATCTCGAGCCGGTCAGTCGCGGCCGGCGCCAGGGCCATCGTGATCGCGTTGCCGGTGATGGTGTAGTCGTTGCCCGAACCCGCTTGCAGCAGAATGCCGTTCAAGAACAGCATCTCCGACCCGGAGATCGGGGTGTTGGCTGTGGTGAACGCGGTGTTGGAGCCGTTGAGCGAGCCGGTCGGTGTCTCGCGGTTCGCCAAACTGGACGGCGCCAGGTAGTCGGTGCCCGCGACCGCGGCGGATGCGGCGGTCCCGTTGCCCTTCATGATCCCGGTGACGGTGGTCTCGATCGAGATGGCCGGGCTCGTGGTCGGATTGGCGATCGAGGCGTTGAAGCCGTTGGTGTTGGTCACCGACAGCGACGTGACCCCGGAGCCGAGCGGGAACTCCTGCCACTGCATCGTGGTGGTGCCGTAGGTGAACCCGGTGTCCGGCGACGACGGGGTGGACACCCAGAACGCGGTGCCCTTGTAGTCGGTGCCTGCCTCGACGAGCACGAACGCGCCTGCCGGGCTGATGGTGCCGGACAGGTCGGCCGCGCGGGACACCGAGATGTTGGTGGCGATTGCGGTGACCGTGTAGAGGCCGTTGGCGGCCTCGTTGGTGCCCAGGCCGCTGGCTACCGCCGTGCCGGTGCCAGAGGCTGCGGGGGCGGTGGGGATCAGGATCGTGTCGCCCACGGCGACGGTGACGCCGTCGATCGTGGTGCCGTTGATCGTGGTCACCGAACCGCTGGCGATGGTGAAGGTTTCCGCGCCGGTGCAGCAGGCTTGCGCGGTGGCCTTCATCGAGAAGCCCGCCAGCATCCCCTGCACCTGGCCGAGGTTCACCGCGTCGCTGGACGCAACACCATTGGCGACGCTGGTCAGCTGATGGCCGCCCATCGACTGCGCGCCGGTGAACGCGTTCGTGCCGGCCGCGACGATGACCGACGAGTCGACCTCGGTGGCGGTGACCGTCCCGGCCTGAACCTGGGTCGATGCATTGATTTTCTGCTGTCCCACAATGATTGCCCTTTCTTATGCGATCAGGTAGTCCACAGTGATCACGTCAGCGCCCAAGGGTGCTGTGGTGAAAATGATGCTGGGCGTGCTCTCCGAGTAGCCCAGGCCGCGTTCCTCGCGTAACCCGTTGCGGTACACCCGTGTTGAGCCGGACTGGAAGTTGTTCGCGCAGGTGAACACGGTCGTCGACCCGTTCGGTGTCCCGGCGGGGATCTCCCCGAACACCGAGACGCCGGTGCCGGCTATGCCGTCGGTACCCGGCGCTCCTGGTGTGACGACCAGGATGGAGACGTTCCCGTTGGGCATCGTGAGCGGAACAGTCCCGGCGCCGGCCGGTGTCGAGCCTGCGTTGTAGACGACGATGGTGCCGTTGACCGGCACCAGCTTCACGGTGTCCGGGGTGCCTAATCCGCCCGGCACGGTGAGAACGCAACGCCACAACGCGTTCTCGGGAACCTGGTCGATCATTGTGTGCGGCATGTAGCAGACGGCGTGGTTGGCGCTGATCTCGGCGTCGGCGGTGATGACGCCGTCCGCCCACAAGTAGACCTCGAGGGTCAGCGCCACGCCCGGCGCATAGTCGACGGGGTTGCCGTCGGCGTCTTGGTTCTGAAAATCCACGACCAGGTCTTGGCCGACGACGACCGGCAGCTCATAGATCTTCGCGCCCGGCGTGAACAGAAGCGCCATCAGGAAATCAGCTCCCGCACATAGCGCGACGCCTCGAAGTCCGCGGCAGAGGCCACGTGCACACCGCCGTGGCCGCGATGGTGAAACAGACAAAGCCACATCAGGTTCGCCGCAGACTCCACCCACGCGCCGACCTTGTCGGGGTCGGAGATCCCCGGGTAGTCCTGCTCTAACCAGACGAGGTCGATGCCGTTTTGCAGCGCGAACTCGACATGGGCGTGGTGCAGCTCAAGCGGCCCGCGGCAGTCGCTGTAATCGCCGCGGTGCTCACCGATCACGCACTTGGCTGTCTTGTGGGTGCGCCGCCGGTAAGCCTCGAAATCCTTATAGTGCGGGTCGGTTTCGCGTGGCTCGTGCGCCGGGTAGTGAACGGTGTAATGGTTGGTGACCGGCCGTGAATGATGCTCGGTCATTCGACGCTCCGATTGGCGATGTGCGCGACCAGATCGTAAGTCTTTGTGTCGAGCACGAATTCATCGGATTGGATCTTGCGCAGCTCGGCCAGGATGGCGTCGGTGCGCTTGGCTGACTTCGCCGCGACATACGCCAAAGCGGGTTGGGTGACCGCGCTGTAGATCGTCAAGACGTAGAGCAGCCAAAAGCCGTGCGGGTCTAGGCCCGGGTCGACGACGAGCTCGATTAGGACCATCAGCGACGCCGCGAGCAGCGTGTGCCACACCCCGGGCGCGCTGCAGAACCAGCGGTTGAACAGCTCGAGGAGCCGGGTCAACCACTTGTTGATCCGGTTAAGCAGCCGGCGCATCGTCGACCTCGGTCTTGCGTCGCCGCGGCGCTTTGGCCATCACGGGGCCGGTGTTCAGCAGCTGCAGATCCGCGGCGAGCCGCTCGAAGTCCACGCCCGTGGGGCTCTTGTCGCCGGTGAACATCTCCTGGGTGAGCGCGACGGCGGTGACGGTGTTGTAGGCGCGGTAGAACGGGGCGGTGATGCCGCCGTGGCCGCCCCAGGTGAACAGGCCGCCCTCGGTGCGGCTGGCAGCATCCACAACCGGGATGTAGTGCCCACCCTCGATCGCGTGCCTGCCGGGCACCAGGTGCCACGCTTGGCCGGCCTCGAACTGCGCGTCGCAGTAGTCGGGCACCTGGATACCGATGCCGACACCGGAGGGGAACAGCGACAGCGCGATGAGCAGCTCGTCGAAGTCGCCGACGGTCAGCCCGGCGTAGGCGACGATCGTGTGCCGGTTGCCGTCGGCGTCGACCAGCCCGGTGTTCTTGCGGTAGTCGTAGAGTTCGTGAACGTCGGTGCCCTGGTCGGTGGGGTTGGGCGGCGCGTAGGGGTCGTCAAGCTCGGGGCCCGGCTGGTATCCGGTGATCGCGCTGTAGTTCTCGACGGCGCTTTGGTCGGTGAAGTTGACCGTGACGCCGCGCAGCGCGTTGGCCAGCCGCACTTCCTCGATGCTGCCCGCGATGGCGCAGTCGCCGATGCGGTCGTTGCAGAACATCTGCGGTTGGATCAGATCGCTGTGTCCCAGCGGGAATTTCAGCGACTCGACGCTGGGCAGATCCGGGGTGTAGTAGTCGGCGAGCCGGACGGCCGGCTGCACGGCCACGGGCTTGAGTCCGCGCTTGTATTTCACCTTTTATCCTCCTGACGGTGGGCGGGGTACGAATCGGACGACCGCCCCGTATTCGGGTGGGGGCCGTTGCTGTTTGGGCGGTGTGCCGCCGCCGGGCATGGGCGCGGGCAGCGGTACCGCGATGGCTGTCTGCTCGGCTGGCAGTGCCCGCACCGCGGCGGCGGCTGGTTGGTCGCGGCGATCGGGTTGGGTCGCCCAGCTCGGCGCCGAGAGCCGGCCGAGCCGCCCAGCAGTCCCGCTGGAGGCGGCAGCGGGCGGCGCGCTGGGCGTGGCCGGCGTCTGCGGCGGGAAGGTCACGCTGGCTTCGGCCGCCGCCGATAACCGGTTGAGCGCCTGCGTGATCGGGCTCGCGGGTGAGGCGACCGCCCACAAGACGTTGAACATCGACAGCAGCGAGATCGGCACCTCGTAGGGACCCGACGACAGGAACGCCTGCAGGTACTGGTTGGCCAGGTCACCCAGGCTGCTGCCGAGCAGACCGGACACGGCCGCCCCGCTGCTGCTGCCGCTGCCCGGGGTGCTCGGGCCGCCGTTCGTTACTTGCGGCGCCGCGTCGAACTGCGGCAGGCCCCGGTGGCGGCCGCTGACGCCGCCTGGTATTCGGCCATCGCCGCGACGTCTTGGGCCCACATTTCGGCGTAGGCGGCCTCGAGCGCCATGATCGCCGCGGTGTTCTGGCCGAGCAGGTTGGTGGCGACCAGGGCGGCCAGCTGGGCGCGGTTGGCGGCCACCAGCGGGGCGGCACGCTCGCCGCGCGAGCTGCCTCGAAAGCAGCTGCCGCCGAGCGTGCTTGGCTAGCGGTCCGCTCGGCCTGGACGGCTGTGGAGGCCAGCCAGGACGCATACGAGGTCGACGCGCTCAGCATCGCGATCGAGGAAGGACCAGTCCATACGGCACAGACGGCGGCCGTTATGCAGCGCCACGACACGGCTGTAGCTGTCAGCTCCGACGCTAGATGGTCCCACCAGGTTGCGGCCATCATGAGCGGGCAGCTGCCCGCCCCGGTGTAGATGCGGGCCGAGTTGATCTCGGGCGGCAGCCACCAAAAGTCCATCGGTCATGTGGGGGTGATGACGAGCGCGAACGACCGATCGTCTTGGCGCCCATACAGGGTGGTGATATGCACCCTCACCGGGACTGACAGGTTGCTGATGCCGCCGGTGAGCCAACCGGTGCACAGCGTGTCGGTGACACTGGTCGCCACCACGCTGACGGTGGAGTCGAAGGGCACGAACTTGGCCGCCACGATGGTGTCGCCGGTGCCGGCCAGGTATTGCGTCCAGTCCAGTGTGTAGTCGAGCACCGAGTCGACGGCTTGCGCCCACTGCTGGGCGGGCAGCCCGTAGGTTGCGGCGGTGGCAACCGTGGCTGGCACAACCCAGGTGCGCATCGGCGAGGGCACATGCGAGCGGTAGTCGGTGATCGCGGCCGCCGCTCCGAAGAATTCGACCGGCTGCGACGCCCCGATCTGCACCACGGCCGGGGACAGATTGACGCCCACCACACCCCAGTTCGGGGTGTTGGTCGGGGTGGTGCCGTTGGAAGTCATCAACGCTACCGGTGTGACACTGAAGTCCCCGGGCCCGTCGCCGAGCAGCAGGATCTGCTCAGCTGCGGTAGTGGACACCACGGCGCGTTTGGCCTGGGTGAGTTCGTTGGCCGCCACGGACGTCAGCGTGGGTGCGGCAGCGAGGTTTTCCGAGGACTCGTAGGTGAAGGTGTTGGCTTGCGGTTCGATCGCGTGCACCGACACCACACGCGCGGCCGGCACCGTCGACTCCACCGTCACCGGGCTGACGTAGGAGCCGTTGGCCACCGCGGTATCGAAGCCCGAAACGTTGGCGTAGGACGCCGAGTTCGCCGCGATGTTCGCCGGTGCTGAGCTGTTCAGCTCGATGGTCTGGGTGCCGGTCGGTCCGCCGATGAGCCCGAACAGGAACAGCGACGGCGAATAGGAGTAGACCGTGGTCGTCGTCGCCACACGGGTGAACCAGATGAACACGAAGATGAACAGGATCAGTTCGACCTCTTGCTCGCTATAGGTCGTTTTGGTGGTCGTGTAGGCGTAATCGCCGGCCACCCCCAGCGGTGTCATCGCAGTAGTGCCGACTTGGGCGGCCAAGCTCGCACCCGACGGCAACCCGGCGACGCTGGCCGCCACCAGCACGCAGTTGCCGGCGATGTCATGAGACCACGACCGGGTGCTGCCCAACCCGGAATCTCCGGCACCCACGGCATCGAAAGCCACGCCCTGCCCGATCAGCCCGACACCGATGCCCGCCCACTGGTCGGTGCTGTCGACCGGGGCGGTGGTGGCGAACTCGACGCTCCCGGCGCCGTCGGCATCACCGATGAGTAGCGGGTTGATCGACGACGTGCCAGCCATGCTGGCGCGCACGGTCTGGTTGTAGATCCCGGCCGCGGTGTTGGTGACCGGCGGTGTCGCCGCGGTCCCGGCGCCCCCGGTGTCGGTGTAGGTCGAACCGGAGGAGACTGTGGCCACGAGGACGTCTTCACCGCCCGCTGTGGCGCCGCGGTAGATCTTGGTCGCCGTCGCGCCCAGCGGCAGCGTCCATGCGAGCGCCGCCGACGAGGTGGAGCCGGTGAGGGTGGCGTGCACCTCGTTGGAGGCGACCGTCTCGCCCGCCGCGTCGACCGCTGTAACAACCCAGTAGTAGTCGCCAGCCGCGAATGTGCCGCCAGTCGTGGACGGGGTGACCGTCAGCCCCGACGGCGGCAGGATCTCATCGAGGCGGGCCCCGGCGACAGCAGGCTTGCAGGAGAAGGCGTTGAAGAACATGGCGGCGGTCGCTGAGGGAACAATGAGGTTCGCCGCGCCGACCTGTCCGGTGGCGGTGACCGCGTCGCCGACCTCGGCCACCCCGGAATAGGCGGCCGATGCCAGCGACAGGGTGCCGGCCCCCAGGTTGGTGTCCAGGGCGGCCTGCACCGTCTGCGGCCCGGTCGGCGGGTCGACGAGTTCGTAGAACTTCAACATGCAGGTGTCGCTAGCGAAACCGATTTCACCGTCGGTGATTTCAGTCATGGTTTGGGCGCCGAACGTCACGGTGAACGCCGCGCTGGACGCGTCTTGGGCGCCGGCCCAATAGACCGCAGCAAGCGCGACACGGTTAGGTGCGCTGGCGCCGACGTTGTGGGTGTGCGACGTAGAACCCAGCGTGGTCAGGTCCGCGTGCGAGCTGGCCGACGAGTCGAACAGGACTGCCATGTCAGGACGCCAGCCCAGCGCCAGCCAGATTGCATGTGGTCAAGGTGACGACGTCGCCGTATGCGACGACGACGTTCGGCGTCACAGGCAGCGTGAACCAGCAGATCGCGTTGGGGTCGTCCTCGAAGCCGTCCCACAGGCTGATCGCGGTGAGGTCTTCGCCCTGGGTGGCGATGATCGTCCACGAAGGCCCGGTGCCGGACAGTTGCGCGGCGGCATTAGCGGTGGTCATACCGATTTGCAGCCGGTTGGTTTCGGCGGCCGGGTTGGATTTGCCGTCGCTGCCGGGGCTGCCACCTGCGTGCAGTTGCGCGCACAGGGTGGACACGTTCAGCGACGTGTTGTTCAGTATCGCCTCAAGAACGAGTTGCGCGGCCGCGGGGTCATCCCGTAGCTGTTAGACATCAAACCCCTCCTAGTGGTGGTGATGCGTTGCGTTCCATAGCCATTCGATGAGCACGCCGAGCAGCACAGCGGCGCCGAGCGTCCAGGCGGACGTGACCAAGTCGCTGACCGCTGCGCTCATGGCTGCTCCTATGTGGTTGCGGTGATCGGTGTGCTGGCAGCCGATGTCGTTGTTGCTCCATCGGATTGGCTGGTGACGGTCACGACGAAGGTGTAGGCGTGGCCTTCGATGAGGTCGACCACGGTCAACGCGACGGTCCCGTCGGTGATCACCGGATCACCCGACAGCGCCGCCGCCGCGCTGGCGTCCGCGGTGATGTCGGTTTGGGTGACGGTGTAGCTGTAGGGCACGCTTGCCGTATTCGGCTGCGGGAAGATGATCGAGGCGGCCAGCCCCGACTTTGCGGCCACCGTCGGGGCGGTCATCATGAACCCGGGAATCGCCATGTGCTATCCAGCTGTTCCGGTGTTGGCGATCGCGCAGATGAACTGGGCGTCCCCGTTACCGACGATGCTGTTTTCATACGACGCCGAGTTGCTGTAGGACACAAACCCCGGCTGGATGTAGTCACCAGCGTCGAGCTGAACGATGAACACCGAACCCTTTTCGATGTAGTACGGCAGCGCGCCGGGCGAGGTGATGCAGTCGACGTCAAAGTCGTAGAGCAGCCCGTTCTTGAAAACACCGGCACCGAAATAGGCGTATGTGGCTCCGTTTTTCGGCACCCACTGCGTCGTGATCCTCACGGTGTAGATAGCCGACTTGTTGACGGTCAGTTTGTTCGTCGCCGGGTCATAGGTGTAGTTCGACGTCTGCACTGCGACGGTGCCAAAGTAGTTCGCAGGTGCCACCACGCAAGCGATGTTGTTAGCCAACGTGGTCACCGTCGCGTTGGTGTTTTGAACCATGAACATGTCACCGATGACCGGGCCGGGCGCGTCGTCGACGAACCCGAACGACGCCTGCTGGCTGGGCACCATGCCGGCGAACTCCGCTAACCCGAACCCGCAATACCGGTAATCGGCGCCGGTGTTGGTGACCCCGGACGTATCGGTGAAGTGCAGAATGCTGACGCCGTTAACGACGATGTCGTAGGTCGGTTTCGAGTTGCCGTCGAATCCGCACAGCAGCGAGTATTGCGCTCCCGCATAGAAAGTCGGCTCGGCCGGCAGCCAGTTCGCCAGCACGGTGTCAACGCCGTCCACCACGTTACGAATGGTGTACTGAACCGGGCTGATCACGGCGTACACGTAGCGGGTCATCGCCGCGTTCGAGTGCCCGATCAGAACGTTATAGCCCGACCCCTCGGTGAGGTTGAAGAAGTTATAGCTTCCGGGGGCGTTGTAGTAGACCGCGGACACGATCTGGTCGTCGGTGTTCGTCGGTGTCGGGTGCAGCGCCAAACCGACCCCGTTGCCGCTGGTGACCAGCTGCGCGTAGCCCGCGCTGTTGATCACCAATCCTGTTGCAGCACCGGTGAACGACTCGGTGAACCCGCTCAGCGACCCGTTAGAGAAGTTGATGAACACGTTGACGCCGTTGTTGGAGTCGGCGGAGTCGGCGGCCTGCATCGCCTGCAGCTGGGCGTTGGTGGCCGCGATGGTCTGCGCGGTCGCCTGCAACACGAGCTGCGCATCGCTGGCGCTGCCGGTGCCGCCGAGGATGCCGCCGAGGCCCTGAATGATGGCGCCGATGATGTTGGCCACGCCCTGCACCGCGGACACGATGAAGTTAGCGACGTCGTCGATGACCGCGGCGCCGGTTTTGAGGATCAGTTCAGCGATGTTGGCGATCGCGCCCAGTGCTGACTGGCCGAACGACGCTAACGCGGCGAACGGATCTGTGCCGGATGACAATCCGCCCACCAGCGCCCCGGCGACCCCGGTCGCTGTCCCGGTCGACAGGTTGTTCGCGCGGCCGATGATCCCCATCGGGGTGACCGACCTCGAGTCAGCGGCCGGAACATTGTGGATCGCCGGATTCGGGGTGATCGCCGGCGGGTCCGACGTCGCCGACGAATAATCGATCGTCATAGCGGCACGAAGTTCGGGCGCGCCTGGAAACTGCAGCGGGCGGTCGTGGACCAGTCGTTGGCCGAGCTGGTCTGGTTCTCGGCGTACAGATAGATCGTGGCGGCCTGGCCCGCGGCGATGATGTTGTCGCTGCCCGGGCCGAGCCCCGAGGAGATCGCGGTCACCGTGCCAGGCGCAGCGCCGGGGTTGCCGTAGCCGTAGCCGCAGATCGCGCCCGCAGTGCCGTTGACGCGGGCCACCAGGTCCACCAGGGTGTCGACCGCCCCGACAACGTTGGCTTGGGCCTTGATCTCAGGCCACCACGCGTAGGGCTGCGCGGCGAACTGGATCGCACCGATCTGCTTTTGGCTGTTGGTATTCGACGCTGAGGCCACGATCCCGGTCGCGTACTGCCAGCCGCCCATCGGGATCTGCTGCCACTGCGCCGCCCCGTTGGTGGCGTCCCAGCCGATCATCATGCCCGCCGCCGCGGTCACCCCGTCGAGGATCTGCGGGATCGTGGTCTGCCCGGGTGCCCCGTCCTGGCCCGCGTTGACGTAGAACGTCAAACTCAGCGCCGTCGGGATACCGTTAGAATCCCAGGCGGTCGGCACGACCGCAGGATTGACGGCCGGCAACGGTGTCCCGTAAGCGACCTGCACCTGCTTGATCGAGAACTGCGTGGCAGGCCCGGGCGGTCCTGGTTCCACCGCGGGAAAGGTCGCTCGGCCGCCGCCGGGCCCGAACACCACAATCCCCGCACCCGACGCGGAGTTGAAACCGGCCGGGAACCACACCGACCCGTTGAAGGTGGTCGAGCCGTCCGGGTTGACGCTCCACGTGTTACCGGGAACGTAATAGACGCGGCCGTTGTAAGTGATCGACGTCCCGTCGGGGCTGACAGACAGTTCAGGGTTTGTCACGACAGGTTGCCTCCGGAAAGAATGATGTTGAACAGGGTCTCGAACCCCGCGATCTTGCGTTGCACCTTCACCGGCGCGGACTCCTCGGATTTGCCGTCACCGATCTGCAACGTGACCCGATTACGTTCGGTGCGTGAGTCTTTGATGTCGATGTCATCGACGTAGTCGATATAGAGGCGGCCACGGCGGATGTAGAACACCAGGATTCCGCGGAAGATTTCACGCCCGACAGCGAAGGGCTCGTTGTCGATGAACGTGATTTTCCCTGACGGGTATCCACGAATGTTCCACAGCGCCGCCTTCTCCGAAAACAGGGTGTCGATCGACAGCGCGCCTTCACCGGACGGGAAAAACTTCTCGGCGAACATGTAGGGGCCGGCGGCGGCGCGGGCCTGGTAGTTCTCGGCGACGCTGAACGCGAACAGCACATTGTCAAACAGCCCGTCTAGCAGGCTATTTGGGACACCTGTGACCCCGAGCGCGATGGTGATGGCGTCGATCAGCCACTCCAGAGTGGCGTTGATCAGATCGTTGATCCACTACCGGCTACCCTAGGTCTGTGCCCCCCGGTTTCCCGAGAGGGCACAGACCTTGGGGCTCTGCCCCCGATCACCGCTTGATAAGCAAGCGGAGCGTGGTGGTCCACGCTGAAGTCGATGTAGCCGGCCTCGACGACATCGAGGTTGAAGTACAAGGTCGGTGGGATGAAGTCCACGCCGATCGTCGGCGCGATGTACTCGCCCAAATCCGGTGTGAGGTAGGCGGCTTCGTTCTTCGGGTTCAACAACGGTTGCAGCGCGTTGCCGAGCAGCGACCCCTCGAGCTGGGTCAGATCGACGGCCAATCCCTCGAACGGACCCCACGGCCCGGTGAATCCCGAGCGGTCCTTCAACGTGACGACACAGGTCGCCACGGTCAGCGGGAACCACAACCCCTCCGGTTGCGGGTCGCCGGGCAGCCACATGGTGGCGTCAAGGTCAAAACCGTTGTCCTGCAACTGCCGGTTGATCAGTTTCCAGATCGTGTCCATGCGGCCGTTGATCTCGATCCACGCCGAGGTGTCACGCAGTGGATGAGGCGGTATCACACAGATCGGGGTCACCAACGCTTGCAGCAGATCGGCTCTGTTACCGCCGAGCAGGTTGGACAGCCATTCGATGAAGTCCGGGTGCAGCGAGGTGATGTTGTTGACCAGTTCCCACAGCCGGAACTGCAGGCGCCAGGCCTGTTCCATGATGAGGGTGGCGATCACAGTCAGGCCCGGGCCCATTGCGAACCACTCGCCTGGCTCCTGAACGAATATGGGCAGGAAAGGATTTGGCCAGCACAGGATCCGGTCGAGCCAGGTTTTGTCGCCGACGAGGTCACACGGGACGGTTTGGATGCCTTGCTCGGACTTGTCGTGGGCGACGTCGACGCGTCCCGACCAGCGATACCCGGGGTCGGCGGTGTCCCACGGGGAGTTGCCTTTCTGATAGATGACCGGCACGACGATCGTGTCGCATTGGACCACAACGTCGGCGAGCCAGTCGGTGCCGTCCAGCGTCATCTGCCCGACGGGCAGATCCTTGCGCGGGTCTTGCAGGTGCAGGTCGATGTAGCGGTCGGAGCAGTCCGGGTCGATGCAGGTGTAGTAGGGGTCATACACCGACAGCGTGGCTTTCGGTGACGGGGTCAGGTTGGGACGCGCGGCCGCCGAAGCGGCCTGGATCGCTGCGAGCGGGTCGCCGCCCTGCAATGCGTGCAGCAGGGCGGCCGGTACCGGCGCGCTCACGCCGGGTGGATCCTCCGCGGCGTGACCGACGCAACGATTTTCGACGAGGCGCTGCCGCCGCTGACAGAGACGGGAATCTGCGACAGAGTCACCAGCTGTGGTGTCGTCACACCGGGTATCGGTGTGTCATAGGTGCCGGACACCAGTTTCTGCAGCGATGTGTCGGCGAGGTTGTTCATGTTGACCACGCGTTGCCGGCGCGGCAGCGTGTCCAAAAACGCGACGACGCCGTCGCCGAGCGGGCCGAGGGTGATCATGTCGGTGCTGTTGGGGCCGTTGCCGAAACTCCAGGTGCCGGGCCCGTAGAACAGCAGCTCAGGCCACCCATCTTCCGTCCCCTGATTGGACAGCTCGAGGTATCCGCTGGCCGCCGCTGCGACATTGTCGCCGCCCGCGAAGTATGCGATCGGCGCCGGTTTGGCTTCGTTGAAAAGCCCCTGCGCGGTGGTCATCCCGAAGCCGGTGTAGCGGTTCGACGCGCCGAGCGGGCTCGTGGTACCGGCTTCGGTGAACCGCACGACCTCGATGCCGGAGCGGCGCACCGCGAACGAGCGGGGAACACCGGACACGGCTCCGGTGATGAACTGCCATGTCTCGCCCGGCAGCGGCGCCGAGAGCAGGTTGATCTTGCGGTACAGCATCGTCACCACGCCGTTGACCACGCAGTAGACTTCGATTCCGCCCCAACCGAAGTCGCAGAACACGCCGTTTCCTTCACCGTCCATGCGGGCACCGATGAGTGTGGTGGCCTCACCGAACAGCACGACACCGTCCCATCCGGTCCCGAGGGTGACGGTGACGACCTGGTTATCGGTGTCGGTGGCCTGCGCGGTGTAGGTGTTCAAAACACCTTGAGTCGAGTTGCCGGTGTCGAACCAGCGCACTTCGCCGTCAGCGCCGACGTACTCATAGCCGCTGCCTTTTGGCTTGTAGATGGTCGACCAGCCGGGCCCGAGGCCGGATTGGGTTGCGGTCGAGAAGGTGTCGGAGAACTTGGTGTACGCGGGCCCCCAGGAGTCGATCGACGGGATCGTCGTCCAGAAGCTGTCGTCGATGCGGCAGATGTGCGTCATGTCCCACACCCCGAGTTCGCGGGGGGTGAGTTTCATTGCGTCGCCCCAACTATCGGGCATGAGCCGCACTTGGGCGGTCCAGTAGCCGCCGTCGGGGGTGATGTATTCCATCGTCAGGGTGGTGTCGCGTGGGGTCGACCAGGCGCCCATCCACTCGTCCATGATCCGCGACAAGGCTTGCGGGGTGCGGGCGTGCACCTGCAGCTTCAGCTTGATGATGGCCGGGTCATAGGCGCGGCCCTGATACGTGACACCGTCTTGGCGGGCGGCCTGCAAATCCAGGTTTTTGAATTTCGCGGCCATCCCCACCGGGTTCTCGACGCAGATGATGCCGTCCTGCACGCCGGGGAACGGCGCCAAACCACCCATCAGGTAGAAGATGTGGTTACGGTCGGCGCTGGTGACCCACAGGTTCGGAATTGCGCCGTCGGCGAGAACATCAGCCCCGTAAGGGGTGATCGTTCCTTGCGGCCATGTGCTCACCGCTGGGCCGCCCCGAACCTGTTGGCCGCCATCGACGTCTGCTGGTTGATCTCCGAGTGAATCTGGTCGGTGTTGTTGGCCTGAATGTGCACCGGGCCGAGGATCTGGATCGGCGGCGGCTGCGAGACGTTCCCGGCAGGGTTGGCGAACTTGTCGTCTGAAGCATTCGAGGCGAATGGCTGCTGGGTCTGCCCGGCGGTGTTCTGCGACGCGGCCGGGCGCACACCCGTCACACCCATCAACAGCCGGCCGGGAATGGTTTTCGCCCAGTCCGCGCCGCTGCCGCCCGCGTCCGGGATCAAACCTTCAAGGAGGCCCTCGACGCCGATACCGGCGGCCTGGGCGCCGAACGCGGCAGCCCGGTTGAGCTCTTGGAAGCCGATATTCATGGCCGCTGAGACAGCACCGCCCGCGCCGCCGAAGGTGCCCATGTCCGCACCCATCGCCGCGGCCGAACTTGCCGCGCCCTCGATGCCGCCGATGAGGCCGCCGGAGAAGCCGATACCGGGCATCGACGGCAACCCCGTGCCGGGCTGCTGAGCGTCCGCGCCCGGGGTGGCGAGGTCTGAGGCGGCTCTCTTCGAGCCAGGACTTACCGCGCCCGGCCCTGTGGGCTTCAACCCGTCGTGGATATCGCCCGGCTGAGCCGACATCGGCGGCGGCGTGTTCTTCGGCGGCTTGGGCTGCGGCTGCGGCTGCGGCTGCGGCGGTGGTGGGGGTGGATCGACCTCACCGCCAGGGGCGAAGTATCGCACCGATGACGGGTCGATTCGGCCCTGGCGAATAGCGTCCATGAACGGACGCCCGTATCTGCTGACCGCCGACGTCGGCTCAACGAACTCACCCGGCGACAACCACGCCGGGATCGTGTCCGTACCAGACGGCCCACCCGCGGCGAAATGCATCGCTGGATTCCAACGCGGATCGCCGCCTACGAATGGACCCATAGGAAGCGGCTTTAGCCGACCGGGCGCCGGGCCTCCGCTGCCCGCGCCGCCCAGCATCGACTGTTGCTGCTCCGCAGGGCTTCTCATGGGGCCACGCGGCCCAGGCGGCGCTACGTGTGAGGGGCCCCAGCGCCAATCCGACCCGTGGGACGGCGGCCCGTATGCATTGGGAGAGGGGGCGGTACCGGCCCAAGGGGACGCGGGTACCAGCCCTTGTAGAACCCGGAAGCGGGATACCAGCTTGCGTAATCCGCCGAAGAGGGCGGTGCTGCCGGTGGCGGGGGCGTCGCGGGACTCTTCGGCTTCGTGGTCCAGAACTGGTCATTCCACGAGCTGGGTGTTGTCGTGGACGCGGCCGGAGCCGTACCAGCGCCGCCGCCTGCCGGTCCGGCAACGTTGTCACGCGACGATGCACCCATATCGGCGCCGCCCACGTCGGGGACGCCCGGCGCGCCGAATCCGAACTGGCCCGGCCCGGGAATTCCTAGGCCAGCGCCGGAGCCCAAGCCGCCCAAGCCACCCATGCCAGGCGGGGCTTGGCCGATCGCATTCCACGCCGCGGTCTCTAACGGGCCCAACACCATGTCCTCGGCGAACCCGACCAGCCATTCCGCTAGCCCGGGCAGCCCTTTGGACAGCCCGAACTTGTCGGCAAGCGGCACCGGCAGAAATGGGCTACCGCCCATGCCGCCGCGGCCGCGGCGCGCCGCGTGGAATGTGCCTTGCTCAGCTCTGGCTAGCCGCTCTTGGGCCAAGTCGCGCTCACGGTACAGATGCTGGATTTCGTGATCGAGCCGATCCTTCTCGGCCTGCGACGCGTCGGCTTTGAGGTTCTTCTTGCGTTCCTCGGCGTCGTGGATCTCGTCGTTGAGGTGGCGCAGCGATTCCTGCGCTGATGCGACGCGCTCGGGGTTGGCCGTGTAATAGCCGGCCTGGCCGCCGGGCCCTGTTCCGGGGTCGCGCCCGCCGGTATGCCGCCACCGCCCCCACCGAAGCCGCCACCGAAACCCCCACCCATGCCGCCGAAGCCGCCGCCGAAGCCCGGCATTCCCGTCGCGGCGCCTTCGCCGTACACGGTCGGCAGGAACATGTGATGGTCGAACTCCGCGCTCGCCGCGCCCGCCGCGCCCGAACCGATGAGGAAATTGCCGTGGCTGCCGCCGGATTCGGCGTTCTCCCCGTCGGACAGGGTCATGGCCGCGTGGCCGTCGTTGGGAGAGGATCCGTGGTTGTACCAACCGACCGAAATGCTGCCCGGGCCGCCGATACCGGGGTGGAAACCCAGCGCCGCGAGCCACTGGCCCATGTTCTGCGTCGTCGGCAGGTTCGTGGGCGGCAGGCCCATCGCTCCGAGGATGACGCGGCCGACCATGCCCGAGCAGTCCGTGCGGTCACCCTGGCTGTACTTCATACCCGCCAAGGATTCGGCGACCTGCACATCGGGGCCCAGCGCACCACCGTACTGGCGGTGCAGCGCGTTGCGGAACGCATACACCGCGCCGTGGCCGCCCATCGCGTCGACGTCGTCGGCGGTCAGCACATGCTCGCCTTCAGCGCCCCAGAACAGCGCCGAGTCGCGGCCTTTCGGCCCCGGCGCCCGCAACGGCCCCCCGCGTGGCGGCCGGTGACGAGGTTGTACAGGCCGTAGGCCGACACGGGGCTGTGCCGGAATGCATCCCCCAGGTAGTGCAGCACCGGGTTGTGGCTGTCCTCGGCTTGCTTCGACAACTGGTCAGCGGCGATCGCTGTCCCGATCACGGGACCAGCAGCACCAGCGATCCCACCCAGTGCACCGCGCAAGCCACCAGCCGATGCGGCCGCCGCATCCTCCGCGACGGTGAGGGTCCGTACACCGTTGATCAGCGGACTGAGGATAGTTCCTGCGATGTTAGCGAGTTTGATTGTCGCCCAAGCTCCCCGAGTGCGCCAACTGCGATCGTGGCGTCATGAAGGATGGCTGGATGTTTGGCCATCGCATCGCCGACATCCTTGGCGACATTTGCTGCACTGGTCATGAACGGGACGAAGGCGTTTCCGATCTCGATCGCGGCGGCGCCGAACGCTGCTTTGGCGTCGGCCATCTTGGCGTTGAGCGTCTGCTGGGTTTCGTTGAAACCTTTGACCGTTCCATCGGTTTCGGCGGTGGTGTCGCGGACGGCTTTGATTTTGTCGTTGGTGGCTTGCGCGTTGTCTCCGACCAGCTGCAGCACGGTGCGCAGCGAGTCCTGTCCGCCGGTCATCAACGCTAATGCCTGCTCGTAGGTTTGGATGTCGCCCTGGCCGGTCTTCAGCGCCGCCGAATACCCAGTGACCTTATTGTTGAGGTTGTTCCACTGGTTGATCTCGTTGGCCTGCTCGACGTCCAGGCCGCCGCGGGTCTTGCGGAACTCCTTGTAGGACAAGGTGCCGTCTTTGATAGCCTGCGCGACAGCTTTCGCCGCGGGGGCAGGTTGTTGAAAATCTGGTTCGCCGCGTCGGTGGCCTGCTGGGACTTGAACATGGTGTCGATGACGACCTGGCCGGCCGGGTTCATGTGCTGGAGGATCGTGTCCGACAGGTACTGCACCGTCCCGGCGAAGCCGCGCTCACCTAGGTGCGCCTGCACGTCGCGGGCATCGATGCCGAGTTGGCCCATCTCGTCGCGCATCTGCTGCGTGGGTTTCATCAGCTGCGAGATCGAGTGCGCCATGTTCTGCGCGCCCTGATCCGCCGACGTTCCCGACTGGGTGATCTGCGCCAGCGATCCGTACACGTCCTCGAGTTTCAGGCCGGCCGCCGCGGCGATGGGCTCCACCGAGTGCAGCGCCCCGGAAAACTCCTGCAGGTTCGTTTTGGCCTCACCCACAGCGGTGTTCATCTTCGAGGCCACCTCGGCGGCCCGGTCGCTGCCGTAGCCGAAGTCGTGCATCGAGGTCGTCAGACCGTTGAGCACCTCACCGAGATCAGCGTTTTCGGCCTTGGCGAGCTGCGCGGCCGACTTCAGGACGTTGACGCCGTCGGCGCCGCGGTAGCCGGCCTTTTCCACGGTGTACATGCCCTTGGACAGTTCCTGCGCGGAGTAGCCGACCTGGCCCGCCATCTGCAGGATGCCGTCAGAGACGACCTTGAGGTTGGCCGCTGTCTCCCCGGCAGAGGACACCAGACGCTGTTGGGACTGCTGGAAGTTCCCGGCGGCCTTGGTCGCTTCCAGAACGCTGCCGGTAAACACGGCCAGCGAGCCCACCCCGACGGCGTTCCACGCCCGCCCGGCTACCGTGGCTGCGGCGGCGCTGTCTTGCACGGATTTGGTGTGCGCTTTGTGCGCGGCCTCGTTGGCCACCAGGGCGTCGGTGTAGTCGCGTTGGCTCTTGGCGGCGACCGCTTGGGCCTGCATCGCCCGCGCGGAATCCTGGCCGTACTTGGCGGTCGCCTCCGAGGCGCGCCGCGCGGCCATTTCCATCCGGCGAGCAGCATCGGTTTCGACGTCGGCGGCGCGGCGCCACGCATTCTCCAGGTTCACCAGCTCCGCGCGGGCAGCTCTGGTGTCTAACGCGCCGAACGCTTTACCGAGCGAACCGCCGAGGCCTTTGGAGACGTCGGCGCCGAGACGGTTGAAGATCGCGGTGATCTCACGGGCTGTTGCCTCCACGGCTCGGCGGTCCAGCCGTGACTCGACGTCGAGATAAACCGGCACGGCTCACCGCCTTTCGTATCCGTAGAGGCCCGCAAGAATGTGCTGCTGCCCGCGGGCCTGAATCTCGGCTTCAGCTTTGCGTTGACGCTCAAGAAGAACCATGTCCAGCGGTTCGAGCAACCCCGCGAAGTCCACTTGAGAGCCGCGCCCGTCGTTGCGTAGTGCTACCAATTCGCGCACGTTGCGCGCCGCCAACTTCCGGTCGTAGGTCCAGTCGACGTATTCGGCCACCACGACAACGTCTTTGGGTGCTGGACCGACCGCGGGCATCTGCAGCAGCTTGCCTTTGAGATCGGTCCGCTCGCCGCGGTATTCGGCGACCCGGAACGTGCGCTCGGAGGCCTCTTTGAACTTCGACGCCTCGGGCAGCCCGTCAAGCAGTTCCAGCAGCTCCCGGCTCGACATCTGCCCCTGGTGCCACTCCCTGATGTGGCGGCCGTTGCAGTAGATCTGAAGATCCGACGCGATCTGCCGCGGGAATAGCCGCCACGTCTTGAGCGCTTCCGTCACTTTTCGAGTCCGCGGCGCGCCGATCGGCGAGCATCTTGTTCATCTTCCACCACGTGATCGTGATGTCAGAAGCGTTGCCGCCGGCACGCCGGAACGCCTCATAGTCATCGCCGAGAATCGCCTTGGCGCGCTGGGTCTCGTAGGGCTCGACGAGCTGATCGTCTTTGCGGTTCGGCTCTTTGAGGCCGCCCCCGATCATCAACATGCCCGGGTAGTTCTTGACGAAATCCTCGACCAGCTGCACCAATTCGGCCGCGACACCATCAGCAGGGGGGTCGCCGTGCGCGGCGAGCGCATGGTTGATCTTCTCGGCCAATGCCTCTTTGGCCGGCGCCGCGAACTCGCTCGGATGCCGGTCCCAGGACTCGACATCGAGGTCTAGTTGCGCGAGCCGCACTGTCGCCTCGTCGCTGAGCAGCGAAGGGTTCGGGATCTCAAACCCTTGACGCGGTCGCTGGCGAGGAACCCCAGGTATTCGGCGGCTTGTTCGCGGGCGGCCTCGAATGAGTCGTATTCGGCCATGACGGTATTTCCTTAGCTGCGTGGGCGGTTGCGTGGGCATCGCCGGGGCGAGCGGCCCACGCAAGCGCCTCGCCCCGGCGATGTTTTGCTGCCTAGGAGGCAGTCGAGGTGAACGGAGCGGACACCGGCGAGGTCGCGGTGTCGTTGCTGCCCGTCGCGGTGACCTGCGCCGCGTTGTAGGTGGTCGACGCGGTCAGCCCCGAAATGGTCACCGTGGTGAAACCACCGGACACCGTGGGCGAACCGGACAGGGTCGCCGACGTGAACGAGCCGTTGGCGGTCTCTTGGAGCGCCACCGTGTACACCGGGCTGGTGATGTCGATCGGTGTCGGGAACACGATGGTGGCGTCGAGCCCGGTGACCGGGGTGACGACCGGGGCGGTCGTCAAGAAGTCGAAGTCCCCGGAGGCGTTCCACTGCGAGCCGGCGTAGCACGTCCACTCGACGTTCTTGGAGTAGGCGCACGGCAACGCCGAGTAGTTCAGCATCTGCGAGTCAGGTGCCTTGCGGCCAAGCTCGGCCTTGGCTTTCTTGTCGGTGACGATCCGCGGGAAGACACGGGACTTCAGCTGCCCGTCCCCGTCGATGCCGATAAGCAGCAAGACGCGCTCGACAGGGACGTCGGTGTTGCCGCGAGGAATGATCAGGTTGGGTGTTCCCAGCGCCGGCACACCCCCGGCGAGCGGCTTCTCGTATTTGAGGTACTGGGTCAGCGGCGAAGACTCCAACGGCTCGAACGCGATCTTGTCGTCGAGCTTGTCGAGCACGTTGCGGGTGCTGCGAACCCACTGCGCGGTCGGGGTTTCGGTCATCGTCTGATCCGGCGTGACCGAAACACTCTCCGGCTTGAGGAAACCCACGCTGTAGAAACCCTGGTTGGTGCCCGGCGCGGTGATCAGCAGATCCTCGCGGATCGACACACCGTCGGCCGCGAACGGGGTGAACAGCATCTGCCCGTTGCTGGCCATCGCCAACCCCACCGACGGGTCGGCCAGGTTGAACACCGTGCCGTCGGCCTTGTAGTAGTCACGCACCAGCGCGTAAACGATCTGCCAGTACCGCGTGCCCAACGGATTGAGGGTGGGCTCAAGAACAACCGCTTGGGTCGCGCCGGAAGCGGGCAATCCCGTCATAACTGTTTCCTTTCAGTGAGAAACCGCCCTGCGTCGAATGTGCAAGGCGCGCAAACGTCTCCTCAGCTCTGCGTGGGCATGTATCGCAGCAACGGCCGATACCGGGCGCTGTAGCGCTTGATGAACGGGTCGCGGTACTCGGCGAACGCCGGAACCTGCGTGCGCTCCACCCACGCGCTCGCGGTCTTGCCGTTGGGCATCGTGACGATGTCACCCGGCGTCAGCGAAACCAACCGGTCGTCGGCGTTCCAGGCCGCGATGTCGGCTTCATCCCGAGTGGCCGCGAAGCTGTGCACCGACACCAGCGGCTGCAGCAGAAAGTTGTCGCACTCAGGCGCCGGCAGCGCCGTCACCAGATAACAGGGCAGCCCGGCGGGTTGCGCGCCGATGACCGGCATCCCGGTCTCCTGGTCGCGCTCGGCGGTCACCGGCAACCCCAGCGGGATCAACGCGCCGATGATGAAATCCTCCGGCGGCGCGGGACGCCCATAATTCAGCGTCACCGCCGACGACCTCGCCGGCCGCCGCGCGCCGCTTTGAACGCCGCCGAACGCTGCCCCCGCGCCCGCGCCACGGCGACCTTCTGCGCCGCGATCGACGCCGGGTGCGCGCCGGTAGCCGTCAGCTTCTCGAGCTTTTCCACCTCGCCGCGCAGATGCTTTTGAGCGTGCTCGATACCCGCGTCGATGATCGGGCCGGTGCCGCCGTGCAGCGCAGCGACCTGTGCGAACATCCCGATCTCAGGGAAGTGCTTAGCGCCCAGCTCAGCCCACACAACTTTCGGGTCACGGGATTCGACGCGACGCCGCCCCGGCGACTTGATCGCGGAGACCTGAATCGACGCCTTGAGGTCACCCGGCTCGCCGATACCGGGCTCTTCACGCTTAGGCGGCCGATCCCCGAACAGCGGTGTGCGCTCGCGGATCTCATCGGCGATCTGCTTAGCGAACGCGTCCAGGTGATGCTCAACCTCAACGGACCCCGCGAACTGCGCTACGATCTCGGCTTCAAGACTCATCCGCCCTGCCATTCGCACACGATCCAGGCGTAGACCGGTAAGCCGTCGATGTCGTACTCGATCTCCGGCAGCCCCTGCACCTTGTAAAGCCGCTGCGCCTGAGCATCATTGGCACGGACCGGCTGAATCCAGTTGCTGTTGCCGATCGACGCCGGCACCGGATCACCGTTGGTGTCGAGCACGGGGTCGCCGTTCACATCGACCGTCGGAATCCCGATCCCCGGCACATACGGCAGGAACGCCCACGCCCGCTCATGGCTGGTGATGGTGTCGGACTGTTCCTCGACCGGGCCGCGGGTGTACGGCTCGAACGTGCACCCGTACACCCACGCCACAACCGACGGTGACGTGACCGCCTGGTTCTTGCCGTCCACGTGGCCGCTGGCCTGCATCTCGACGACGCCGAGGGTTTCCCCGCCGGGATAGTCAGTCATTGCTGACTTCCCAATAGTCCCAGCCGAGGTTGCCGAAGCTATCTGAGTAGCAGGTGTCCCAGCCGGCCCACTGGTCTTGGGCGTCGAAGTCGTTGGGCCGGCAGCTCGACATGGGCAGCGCGCGCAGCGGGATGCCCAACAGCAGCTTGTGGTTGTCGGTGAACTCCAGCGCCTTCATCGGGTCGGTGAAGCTGCCGCCGTCCATGCGATGCCCCGTTGTGCGGGAGAACGACGCGAGCTTGCTGTAGCGCTGGTAGCGCACAGCGCTCGACACCACGTCCCACACCACGAACTGCGCCGTCGCATCGTTGGGCGGCAGCGCGTTTCCTTGCGGCCCGTTGTTGTAGATCCACTGCGACGCCACGTTCAGCAGCAGCGTGACGATCGCGTTCTGCTGCACAGTCAGCGGCGGCCCATCCCACAGCGCGGTGAACCCGCTCAGATCCAAGAACGGGCTCAACGTCTCACCACCTATCGTTGTCTGCGAGAAGTTCCAACTCGACCTGGGCGCCCGGACCGGCCGCCACCGCATACAGCCCGAGCTGTTGACTGCTGCCCGGCGCCCGCAACGGAAACGTGAGGCCCTCACCAGGTTTGAGTCGGCAGCCCACCTGCTGCGGAGTTAACGCCGCAGCCGCGCCGGTGTTGACCACAACATCGGGAGCGTTGTCGGCGTCGCCGAGGCCGCCGCTGGAATTGAGCACCCAGACGGCGGCGACGGCCGGCAACGAAATCTCGGCGGCTGTCTCGCCGACAGCCACGACCGCAGGTGCCATCAGCTCAACAGGTCAACGAGCTCCGGCTTGCTGAGCGCCTCGAGCTCGGCGCGGTCATGCCCCTGGGTGACGCCGTAGTCGACCCACTTGTCCTGCGGTGCGGTCTTGTTCGGCTTCGCGCCCGGCTTGGCATCCTCGACGATCTCCTCGACCAGGCCGAGGCGCAGGAAATGCTCGCGCTGCTCATCGTTGAGCCACGGAATGATCGGGTTGTGCTGGTAGTGGTAGCGGATGTGGCCCTGTTGGTCTTTGGCCGGCACCAGGGGTGTCTGCGGGGTGAGGCGATAGGCCATCAGACACCCACGATCTGCACAATGGCCTTGGGCTCGATGATGATCGGCGCGGTGTTGCGGCGAGCCCGGATGCGCCAGCGGTCGTTCTTGTCTTCGCGCATCGTCTTGCACTGAATCATCGAGCGGCCGTCGCTGCCAGCCTTTCCGTCATCCTGCGAGCCGACATAGCCCGGTGCGGGCAGCTCCTCGTCGAGCATGGCGCCCAGCACGGTCGAGTCGAGCACCGCAGCGAACGGCCCGAACTCGCCGCTGGGCAGGTTCGGAGTCGCAAGCCATGTCTTGCCCAGGAGCCGGGTCTGCAGCCCGGTTTTGATGCCTTCCATGATCGGCATGTCGTTGACGCCGCGGCCCATGTCCTCGCGGGGAAGTGCGGGCGCGATGTTGGGGTCACCCATGACCGCCGCGTAGGTCTCCAAGTCGCAGATCACGGTGTTGGCGTTGTAGCCCTGCTTGAGCGAACGCATCAGCTGTTCGGCGTACATGACGTCCCGCAAGATGCGAGGCGCGTTGGTGCCCGAGCCGTTCCAGTTCGCGCCGCCGGACGGGGTGGCGCCGGTGATGGTCGCCGAGCCGGCGTTCACGGTCAGGGTGATCGCGGAGACGACGGCCGACATGATCAGCGAGTCGATGTACTGGAACACGCTGTTGACCAGCTTGGTGAAGTCCCGCAACACCACATCGAAGTTCTGCCGGGAGATGGACTCGTCGGTGATGATCGTGTCCATACCCCACTTGAGCACGTTGGCGATCTGCGCCGGGCCGGTGGGCACCGCGGTCAGCGGGTACTCGTCGCCCGGCTGCACCGCTTGCGGGTGTTGGCCGCAAAGATCGACTCGATCTGCTCGTAGATGGCCGCGCCGTCTTTGGTGTACAGCTGGCCGGTCAGGATCTTGTTGCCGATGAAGATCTGATCGGCGATGGTCCGCAGCGCCCGCAACACCATCGTCGGGTCGTTGAGGTACCGGCTGATCGAGTAAACGTCTTGCGTTGCAAGGTTTCCGGTGGGAAAGCCAGGAGGCTGAAGGAAAGGCATCTCGACCTAACCCTTTCTATGAACGATGCTGCGGCGCAGCTGGTTTCGGGGTCAAATAAACCCCGAACCTGCTGGCCCGGGGTGCGTGTGGCTTGCTGGCGGTTAGATCTCTCCGAGTCGCACCGCGACCAGGTTGTTGGCTGCGGCGCTCCACGCCTTGCCGACGACCTGGTCGTAGGTGGTGCCGGCGCCGAGGTCAGCGACAGCACCGGCGGCGGCAGCCACCACAGGATCACCGGCAGTGATCGCTCCGCTGGCGGCCAACACATGCAGCCCGCCGAAGTACACGCTCACCGGCTGCCCGGATGCCACGGTGTTCGCGGCGACACCGACCTCAGCCGACGTCGCGGCCGACGTCGGCGCCACGGTCGGATTCACCCCGCCGCCGGACAGTGAGCCGGCCGTGATCTCGACCAGCTGGCCCGCGGTGATCGCCGCGCCAGCGACGCAGGACCACTGAATGCCGGAGGTCGCAAGGGGGACGTAGTCCTGTCCAGCCATGTCAGTTGCTCTCTTTCGTGGTGGGGATGCCGAGTGCGGCCATGATCCGCGCGTTGGCGTATTCCTTGGCCTGCTGCTCGGAGTCGGGTGCGCCCTCGGCGCTGACGTGGCCGGCGACGCCCTGGTGGCCGACTTCGGCGACCGGGATCAGCCCGGCGGCCAGCGAAGCCAGCACCTGCTTGGTGCCGTCGCGGTCGGCCTTGAGCGCGGCCAGCCAGTGATCCTTGCGGGCCGGGGCGATCTTGCCCTGACTGATGGCGGCCATGACGGTGCGCTCGTCGTCTTCGGCGATCTGACGTGCGCGGGCCTCGACACCTTGGGCTGCCGCGGCTTTCAGCTCGTCGAGCTGCGCCTGCTCGATCTGCACGAGGCCGTTGACCACGCCCGCAGCCGCAGCGGCGACCGACGCAGCCGCAGGTGCGGTTTCTGGGGCGGCCGCGGGCGTCAGCTCTGCGATCTTGGCCAGCACGGCGTCCTCGTCGGCGGATGCGTCGATACCGAGCGCTTCCGCGACCTTCTCGGGTAGAGCCACGACGGCCCCTCCTTCTGTTTCGGAAGCCGAGGCGGCTTCAATGGTGATTCCGAACTTCTTGGCCGCCGACTCGATCGCACTTCGGATGTGCGCCAACTGAGTCGGGGTGTAGAGCTTCGCGTTGGCCTTCTCGTTGATGAAGTCCCACGCGCTTTTGACGTGATCGCGGTCGTTCAACGGGTACCGCTTGACGCCGTGCCCGGGCTCGGCCGGCTGGTCGTTCTCGTCGAGAAAACCGGGGTCGGCGTAATCCACGTCGCCCCAGGGCTCTTTCGCTGTGGTGCGGTCCCGGTAGGTGGCGGCTTCGACGGTCAGCTCGATCGCTTTGCCGCCGACCTGGGCGGCCGCGGCGATGTCGTACAACCTGGCCACGTCCTGCAGGCTCTGCAGCGACTCCACGCCCGGCCGCGTGGCGCCCAGCAGCGCCAGGCCGGTGAGCACAAAGTCGTGCTCGCTGCCATCCGGGGCGGTGTAGTCGTAGAGCCCTTCGATCGACCGGGACGGGTAAGCGGACGGCAGGATCTCTGCCAGCCACTCAGGAACGCCGACCATGTCACCGATCAGCGCCTGGCCGTCCTCGGATGCCCGCAGGTTGTCCAACCATCCGACAGCGGGATCGCCGCTGAATCGGGGGTCGTTGTGCCCCAACCGGATCACAGGCTTACGTAGCAGCCCCTTGTCGTGGGCGTCGATCGCGGCGGCGATCTCCTTGGCGGTGCATTCCCACTCGCCTGTCGACAGGTCCCACTTGCCGGTGCGCATCAGCTCGATGCCGGGCACCGTTACGAGATTGACCATCAGAGAATCCTTGATACGGCGAACATTTGGCCTCCTGTGAACGCGACCAGCGGCGCCAGCTCGGCGAGCATGTCCTCGGTCATCACTGCGCGATCGACAAACACGCGCTGCACACCCGATAGGCCGCGCGCGCCGCAAGACCGCGGCGAACTCACGTAGGCGTCCGGCACGCCCAGCTGGTCGGAAAGTTCACGGGCGCCCGGAAGGGTCGCGCCCACCACAAGGGTTTTCACCACAGCGTTATCTGCCCTTCGGGATGGATAGTTACCGGACGCCGCCGAGCCGACGCGGAAACCCGCGCGCGCGACGAGAACGGCAGCGCGGGTTGCGCGGTCGGGATCGGTTCGGTCTCCGTCGGCGCTTTCGGATACTGCTGGTCGTTGGCCTCTTGCAGATCGGGGTCGACGGCTGGCAGGCCCATCTGCTGCCGCTCGAACGCCTCGAGCTGCGGATCCGGGGTGATCAGCCCGGCGTTGACCAGCATCTGCAGCGCCGCGGCCGAAGCGTCCTGCCGAGAACCGATCTCCTCGCACACCAACCGCGGGCACGGCTCATCCTCACCCCAGTTGATGTCGACCAGATCCTCGACGATGTGCGCCTGGGCGGTGTCGCGGATGTCTTCGGCGACCTGCTGCACACCCTCGGAGAACGTGTCGGCCTGCACCGACGCGAGTGCATAGGATCCGCCGCGGTCCAGATTCAGGAAATGCGCCAACGCGGCGAGCGCCATCTGCTTATCGTGGTACTCCACGGCCTGCCGGATAAACCCCGACGGCAGGTTGCCCTTGACGCCGGCCAGCTCGAACAGCGTGCCGTAGGGCAACGCGACACCGGCGTGGTTTCCGCCGCGGTACTGGCGCGCAATGTCCAGATACGGCTGCAGATCCGCGCTGCCGACGCTGGCCTCCGACACCGAATCCGGCGCGGTCACGACCGGAACACCGACACCGTTACGCTCGGCGGCCGTGG